>MKRS01000899.1 GCA_001897035.1 Bacteroidales bacterium 45-6 | reverse complement strand
GTCTTGTTTGCAAATATAGCAGATTTCCTGAAGCGAAAAAACAAATGTTTAACCCCTCGGCCTGCGGCCACTCCCCTTGAAAACAAGGGGAGAGCTGGCCTGTGGAGGTTTTCGGGTGGGGCATGAAGTTTTGGCTGTCCGGTGGTAAGTTTTGTTTCCTGTCGTGCCGCCCCTGCGGGGCTTGAGGCGGTGCGGTGTTGCGCTGTCCACGGGTTCCGCTGCGCTGCACCCGCGGTTATGGATGATGTTTCCCCTGCGGGGAATGAGCGGTGTCAGTCAACAGTTAGCAGTCATCAGTTAGCAGTTATCAGTCAACAGTCGACAGTTAGCAGTTAGCAGTCTTTCAGGGGCATAGCCCTGTCAATCCTTCAATCCCTCAATCCTTCATCCTTGTTGCGCTGTCCACGGGTTCCGCTGCGCTGCACCCGCGGTTATGGATGATGTTTCCCCTGCGGGGAATGAGCGGATCAGTTGGCAGTCAATTCATTTGTAGCAGACGTTTTATTCCTTATATTTGTATTACTAAAAATGCGCTTTTGTGCAATCAATTCCTAAATAGCTAAACATGAAACTATTCCATAAAACTCTTTTTCTTGCCTTCGTATCTGCGGCATTTTTTTCTTGCAAGAAAGAGTACCCCCAGGCCGACTCTCTTTTGAGCGATGCCCGCTCGTTCTATGCTTCAGGGCATTTTGCCGAAGCTAAAAAGGCGTTGGACAGCATACAGAAAGTGTCGCCGAAGGCATTTTCGCAAATCAATGCCGGATTGGCTTTGCTGGACTCGATCCGCTATGGTGAAAACATCCGTATTGTCACCCAATCTGATTCGTTGCTGAAGCTGATGGAGGCGAGAATCGAACAACAAAAACGACTGTTCACTTACGAAATCAATCCGAAATACCAGGACAAAGGATGCTACATCCCGAAGGCTTATCCAAATTCAATGGCAGCGATGGGGTTTCGCTCTGGGGTGGAAGCGGACGGCAAATTGTATTTAGAAAGTGTCGCCGATCGACCGATCAAGCATTTTGCAGCCGTGGCCTCCATTCCGGGAGGGCAACGTGCCGAAACGAAGGCGGTGACGGATGACGGCGCTAATTACCGTTTTCAGGTGGAAGGGCAAAGTGCGGAAGTAGTTCGCTATTCCGGCAAACGGGAAAACGGTGTTGCAGCCTTCATTGCGGCTAATCAAACGAAAAATATCACCGTCATGCTGAAGGCAACGAGCCCGACGTCGTTTACCCTTACGGCACAGGCTAAAAGAGGAATTTTAGACTCCTATACGCTGTCCAGACTGTTGACCACACGGGACTCCGTCCGGTTCAACTTGGAAAAGAGCAAACGGCTTATCAAATATCTCGACAAGAAACGGGCCAAGGAAATGGCACGGAAGGCCGAAAAACAATTAACCGAGTGACCAAGAGACCAAGTCTTCAGTCATTCGATCATTCATCATTCATCACCCATCATCTATCATCTATCATTTATCATCTATGCAGCCAAGCGTTCATGTCGGCATTATGGCCGAAAGAGAAATCCGTTTTCACCTTTACAAAACTTTCCTTGTGGAAGGGGTTAAAACCACGGGCGATCAATTTGTTCAGGTCAAAAACAATAAGATTCAATGGTTTGGCGACAGCTACGATGAACTTCGGTTTGTTCCGGGCGATGCGGTTTGTTCTTTTGAATTGAAAGACGTCACGATTGGCATCGGTTTTCATTGGGAACGAAAGGAAAACCAGTCGTTTTCGGGTGCCTTAAAACTGGTGCTTGAAGGCGGAAAAATTCGCGCAATCAACGAAGTGAGGGTCGAAGATTACCTCAAGAGCGTGATTTCGTCCGAGATGAGTGCCAAGGCGTCCCTTCCTCTGCTCAAAGCTCACGCCGTGATTTCCCGGAGCTGGTTGTTGGCGCAAATAGAAAAGACCCGCGAATTGAAATCGGAAAATATAGAATACAATTCTTTCATTGAAACCGAAGAGGAGCGAATCCGTTGGTACGACCGGGAAGACCATACCTTGTTTGATGTCTGTGCGGACGATCATTGCCAGCGCTATCAGGGAATTACGCGGACATCTACCGCTTTGGCCGTTCAGGCGGTGGAGGAGACAGAGGGGGAAGTGATTTCTTCCGAAGGGAAAATTTGCGATGCCCGTTTCTCGAAATGTTGCGGCGGTGTCACCGAGGAGTTTGAGGCTTGCTGGGAGCCAGTCCATTATTCTTATTTGGTAGCACTTCGTGACGATAAGAATGCTGCTCCTCACTCTGATTTGCGGGTGGAAGCCCATGCCCGAGAATGGATATTGTCACGCCCGACAGCTTTTTGCAACAATTCCGAAAAGAAAATATTGGAGCAAGTGCTCAACAATTACGATCAGGAAACCGCCGACTTCTATCGTTGGGAAGTTCGCTACACCACGGAAGAGATTTCGGCGTTGGTGAACCGCCGTTCAGGAATTGATTTTGGAACTATTCTGGAACTGATTCCCGTGCAAAGAGGCGCTTCGGGACGTTTGATCCGGTTGAAAATCGTGGGCAGCAACCGGACGAAGACCATCGGCAAGGAGCTGGAGATCCGCCGTATCCTTTCCGAATCGCACTTGTATAGCTCTGCGTTTGTCGTTGACAAGGAAGACGACACCTTTGTCCTTCGCGGGGCAGGGTGGGGGCATGGCGTGGGGCTTTGCCAGATTGGGGCCGCCGTGATGGGCGAGCAAGGATCTCCTTACAATGAAATTTTACTTCACTATTATCCCGGATCGGAGATCAAGCGTTGGTATTGACGCCCGTATCAGTTTCGAAGAAAATCTACTACTTCTTTTGCGGCTCTTTCGGATGCGCCCGGCGCACCGAGTAGGGAGATCACTTGGTCGTATTCCGCCAACATCCCGTTTCTATATTCGGCATTGTTCAATAGCTGATCCATTTCGTCGGAGAGGGCTTGCCTCGAAAAAAGCTTGGCAAATAGCTCCTTCACCACCACTTTGTCGGCGATGAGGTTGACAAGGGAGATGTACTTTGTGTGGAAAAAATGTTCGAACACATACGACACGATCTTGGGAATCGGAGTCTTGTAGGCCACGGTTTGCGGCACACGGAAAAGCGATGTCTCCAAAGTGGCTGTCCCGGAGGTGACGAAGGCAGCTTGTGCATGGCTCAACAGGCGGTAGGTTTGCCCGAAAACGATCTTAACGGAATCGTTTGCGAATTCGTTGTAATATTCCGGATCGATGCCCGGGGCACCGGCAATCACAGCTTGGTGTTTTCCGTGGAAAGGCTTGAA
>MKRS01000898.1 GCA_001897035.1 Bacteroidales bacterium 45-6 | reverse complement strand
TCAGCACCAGCAGCGCCATGAAGACGGCATGGGCCAGTTCACCCTGGCGCCCTTGCATGCGTAAGAAACCAGGATCGAAGCACTCCACGATCAGGGGGCGGTAGATCAATGCCAACGCCAGCAGGGAAACCGTGGCGATGGACGCGGTCAGGAGCAAGGTGGGATCGTCGAGTGCCAGCACCGAGCCGAACAGCACATGCAGCAGATCGACGTTGGAGCCGCGCAGCGAGATCAGCAACACGCCCACCACAATGGGGATCAGCATCAAAAACAGGTACAACCCGTTTTCTAGCACAATCTCGGGCGCTATCAGCAAGATGGAAAGGACGCCGGCAATGGCTCCCCCCAGATGAGCATCATGCCCGATCTGGCTTTGGGGCATATATTTCATGGCATACACGGTGAACGACAGGTAAAACACCCCAAACATCCAAGCATCTATTCCGAACGGGAAAGGAATGATGTAGATCTTGGAAAAAGGAATCATGGCGATGGACGAGAACAAGATGCCCACCACGCCACCGGATGCACCCAAGGCCGTGTAGTTGGGCTCCTTGCGGTGTATCAGCAGCGACAGAAGCCCTCCGGCAAGTATCGACACGATGTAGATCGTGAGGAAAGTGAGCGCACCAAACGCCCCCTCGATGGCCGGTGCAAAAAAATAGAGGGTCATCATATTGAAGAGCAGGTGCATCAAACTGCCATGCACCAACGCGTGCGAAACCAAGCGATACCACTCCTTTTTTACTAAAACAGAAGACTCGTGAAATAGCAGGCGATATAATAGATTCTGGTTCTGAAAAGCAATCAAGCTGACTGCGGATGTTATCAGAATCACCAAGAAAGGGAGGCTTGTAAAATAATTTTGCATGAATCAAATTTGAATTTAGGTGAATATTGATGCAAATATAAACGGAAAGAGGCTACCATGCAATAAACATTCGTGGTCGCCATGAATATCAAAAGCCACCTCCCACTTTACACAACTATATATCAAATAATTACATATAAAAATTATAAAAATACAAATTAGTTTACGAATGTTAGAAGTGTTGTATTTGCGAATGTTGTATATTTACTTCGGAAATAATAAGTTGGCAGTAATTTTGAAAACAGACATATATGGCATCAAACATAAACCAAGCTATTTTTAAATTAGTAAAAAGGGCAGAAAAACAAGACATAAAGCACTTAATAGAGACCTTCGTCGATGTTGGTCCTCTTTTTACGCTATTGCAAAATAAAGACCATCAAATAATTTACGGAAGACGCGGAACTGGGAAAACGCATGCACTTACATATCTAATTAATCATCTGCAGTCAGAAGGACATGTTCCAGCATATATAGATATGCGGAATATTGGATCTAATGGCGGTATATATTCCGACCTGAACTTACCAATTACGGAAAGAGCTACCAGATTACTAATCGACACATATTCAGTCGTTCACGATCAAATATTGGATTACGTTTTGTCGAATGATGAATCTTGTGATCTTTCGAAGTATGGTCCCTTACTAGATGAATTGGCACGAAGTATTTCAGAAATTGAGGTTGTTGGCCAAATTGAGATAGAGCAAAGTACTAATGAGACCAACATTGAAAAGAACGAGTTTGACTTAACAGCCTCCTTAAAGGATGTTTCCTTCGGAAATAGGTCAGAGAATTCTCAATCCCAAGTATCAACAAGCCGTTCCAAAGCTGTTGGAAACTCAAGACATCGTGTCCATTTTACTACAGTAAATAATATATTTTCCAGATTAAAAATATTAATGGGGTCTAAGGAGCTATGGATATTAATTGATGAGTGGGCTGAAGTACCCTTAGACTTACAACCATTTCTTGCTGATTTATTTAGAAGAACCTTGTTCTCAATACGGGGAATTACAGTTAAAATTGCAGCAATTGAAAAACGAACAAATCTTAAAATTACTGTTAACACAAATTATATTGGAATTGAGACTGGGGCAGATATTTCATCAAGCCTAAACTTGGATGAATTTATGGTATTTGATAATGACCAAAAGAAGTCAAGAGATTTCTATCAACAACTAATTTACAAACACGTTAATCAACTTCTTTCCGAAGAAGGCGCTAATTTCCCTAATAAAGAAGCTTTTACAAATGCTGCATTTACCCAAATATTGGCCTTAGAGGAATTAGTACGCGCATCAGAAGGGGTTCCTAGGGATGCAATCAATATTTTGATACATTCCGCAATAAAGGCTGACAATGACAAAATTTCAATCCCCCATATTAGGACAGCAGCCAAAAAATGGTATACTACTGATAAAGAAAAGGCTGTTTCTGCACGGCCTAAAGCAAAATTTCTTCTAAGATGGATTATTGACGAAGTTATTGGTTTACGAATTGGTGACAGTATGAAAAAAGAAATCTATGTAACATGGGCTGTTGATTCAGAGCCAAGTTGGGGTGAAGATAGTCTTTCAAATGATTTAGCAGTTAGAGATTTTTGCTGCAATTTTGCACTTTGGTTTCAAAGTAAATTTAACACCACTGTCAAAGACATTGGCCATATTGGCAACGCTGAATCCATTTGCAGTTTGAGAAGTATCGATGATACTTACGTTGTTTCCTTTGGTGTCAATTTTGGTGAAGCTTCGGAAATTGACATAGAAGTGACAAAAGAACATAGAAAGCTACTTACTGCTTTTCTAAAACGTTTTCGTTTTGATCCATAATGCAATTTACATATATTTACATGACCGTGCAAGACGAGTGGATTGGGCTCGGCGTGGGGTCTACAGTGGGATTCAAAAGGGCCAGCTCCATGTAGTGGGCTATGACGAGCTTGACCAAATGAGACACTGCCGGCTCCACTCCGATTCCGGACTTGGAGCTGACTTCATAAAAAGGAATACCCAATCCTCGCGCAAAGGTTTCAGCTGAGGGTGAGTTGTCGTCAGTCATGTGAAACATACCATCGGAGACTGAAACTTGTTTCTCTGCATCAGGTACGTCTGCTTTCGTGCCAACAAGTACAAAAGGTATATCTGAACGCGGTCGCTCTTTGATGCGTTCAATTCTCTTGATACGGTCGGCAATGTAATCGAAACTTCGGCGGTCACTCATACTAAAACAGAGTATGAAACCATCCACATATTGCTCAGCCTGTTGGTTACTATCTATAAGAGTTACCGGAACCACGTACGGGTGTGAGGGAATTCTGGTGAGGTGAGTGAGGTTCAGTATGGTTCTGACATACATAAGAATACTCTTCCAAGGCTGGCGAGGCATCCAGGATATCCAATATCATATCGCTCT
>MKRS01000897.1 GCA_001897035.1 Bacteroidales bacterium 45-6 | reverse complement strand
TTACATTTTGAAAAATAACAACGTTTTTGTATATCTTAGCAGCTATAATCGTACATCCACGTGCGTGATGTGCGAACAATACACTTCTGTCTATTTCTATACAGTTAATTTCACAGCAATAGAACTTTTCAAGCAGATTAGCAGCAATACTCTTTAGTAACTTATTCTTAGAATAGCAGTTTATTTTTAATAATTTGTCAAATATATTCATAGTCATATATTATTTCTTATCCACACATGGGTTATCTCTCCGAACACATACTTACGATAGTCATTTGGACTTTTATAAGTGTCTTCAAGCCATCTTCTAGCTTCCAGAGAGTAAAAATCTTTAAGTTCAGGGATAGTGATTTGTACTAATTTACATTCAATAATTAGTCGAGCTTCTTTGAACGATACATTTCCTGAAGGAGTTTCAATAGTTGTGAGTTCAACCTCTTTCATTTTATTACTGTCTCGTCCTGACTTACTTCCTAAAAAGAGCATTTGTGGTTTATATTCATCTGGAAAATAAGACAACGTATATACTTGTTTTTTTTCAATCAGTTCAATTGTATAACGGTCTGAACGAAGATTGCACCAGAGAGTAGCTTTCTTAAAAAGAAGTCCGAAACCACCTCCACTGCCTACCATTGAATTATAATGGTGATGGTTTCCTACTGTGATAGCAAAAAGATCCTTACCTATCAATGTGAATATATTGAATTTATCAGCGATCTCTTCTGGCGAAATTTGTTTGAACAACTGTTCTATCATCTCTTTGTAATTTATATGAATTGATAATTCGAAATTACAGGATACTGTATAGATAAAATAGCTATATTTGACACCAAAATAGTCATAAAAGACTTTTATGAAGAAAATTAGGCAACAAACTATACCAAATATATTGATAAGATTAGCTCATTTATTGGGAATAGAGCTGAAAAGTAGACGATTGGATATTCCCAACGAATATGGCAAAGGGTATTGTACAGGATTTGTATTTAATGAGCATATCCGAATGATAATCAGTAATTATGAATTAAACGAAGATATTATAATTGAAAATCCCGAAATCGGAATATCTAAGCGGATGATATTCTTTAAGTTTCAGAATATTTTCCCTATAACATCAGACGAAATGAGACAATTGGAAGCAATGCCATCTGTTTTAATTGCAACTAGTCGGATAAATACTGAAGAAGTTATTTTAATCCACACAAATACCGCCACAATTAACATCGAAGTAGATGCGGATTATTTGAATAATCTATTTTATTTGCCTGACAAGTCTCCCATCTTGCAAAGTCTATTACAAAATACACAACCTCTATTATTTGAACAATTAGTTTATACTTCGTTACAAAAAGTTATCAATGAAATTCTGACGGAGTCAGTTGATGAAATGTTTGAATTATTTTTTTTACGAATAAAAGCGGAAGAATTAATATGTAAACTGTTGATAGAATTAGAGAAAAGAGACGAACAATATTTCTATGCTTTAAATAGCCATGATATACAAACTATCTATAAAGTAAAAGAACAAATACTCACACATTTAAAAGTTCCGCCAATTATCAGAGATTTAGCTATTTTTGCTAATATGAGTCCGACTAAATTAAAGAGATTATTCAAACAGATTTTCGGCAACAGTATTTTCAGTTACTATCAGGAATTTCGGATTAAAGAAGCTGCTCGTTTATTAAAAGAAGAAAAATTATCGGTTTCAGAAGTTGGGTATCAAATGGGGTTTTCCAATCTCAGTCATTTTGCAAGGGTATTTAATGAGCATGTCGGGATGAACCCCAAACAATATACAAAGTCATAAATTAAAAATTTGGAAGAACTTGTTTCTACTTCAATAAATATTACGATTTGTAATCGTAAATGAGTTATTTGTAACAATGGAAAACCTAAGCAGAACAAAGAACCTCATTTGTTTCCAAATCATTACCTATTCTACTTTTGCTATCAATTAAGTTGTAGATAAATTGAGAGATACAAATCAATCTCATCTTCTTGATAAAGACCTATACCCATACTATTTCTGAATATTACTTTTCTCTTCAACTGATAAACCACCCATTTAAAAAGAGAATAATAAAAGCAAGGTTTTGATAAATAATACTCTTTCACAGAAAGGAAGATTATTTATTCAAACTCGGAGAGCTAGACCTTGCTGAATTATTCTCTTGATATATCTTCGTGTTCAGATGAAAGAAAAGAAACTTAGAGCGAGAACTTCTTATCTACTTCTTGAATATCTCTCATAATAGAACTATCCAACACTTTCGCATAGTGTTGCGTAGTTCTCACATTTGAGTGTCCAAGTATTTTAGCTACATTTTCTAACGAAACTTTATTCGCTAAAAATACAATCGTAGCCGCTGTATGTCGGGCAACATGCGTGCTAAGCTTCTTTGTAATTCCGCACGAATCGGCTATTTCCTTCAAATAAGAATTCATACGCTGATTAGTAGGTACAGGAAACAATACATTCTTTTCAGTACAATCAGGATGGTTTGCATATTTATCTATGAGCATCTTTGCTGCTGTAATAAGAGGGATATTACACATATTATTTGTTTTCTGCCTGTTCTTGCGAATCCATAATGAGCCGTTATTATCCTTTACCAAATGCTCTGACTTTAATTGCTCAATATCCGAAAAAGCTAATCCAGTGAAGCGGTAGTCAGGCATGAAAGAGTAATAGAGAATGATTCAGAAAGAGGACGCTAAACAATTCATAAACAGCGAAATCACGGAAATTAAACCCGCACTAAGAATTGTATTTTGAGACGTTTATTGAGGTTGTTCCACTACCAAATCATTACCTGTTTTTAATGCGGAAAAACACAGTAAACAGCACTCAACCAGCGATTAGCGAATGCAAAGATAATGACCGGAAATCGAACTTTACCGGTGTTTTTGCCGGGAATGATTTGTTAGCAATATAATGCGCTGATTTTCATACAGTAGGATAACATAAAAGAATGTATCATTGCAAACTTAAAAAGTTATCGGTATGAAAACTGAAATGAAGGTGTTGCGCTACCTGAAGAAAAACGAGCAGACAGACGGGGGACTTTGTCCGCTGATGGGTAAGATAACGGTAAGAGGCGAGTCAAACTCCACCGTCCAATTCGCCTGCAAAATTCAAGTGGATGCGGAACTGTGGAACGCCCGTTCCCAAAGGTGTATGGGTAAAAGCCATGTGGCTATTACCATCAACCGCGAAATAGAATCGCTTCTGGTCTTGCTGCATACAAGGTTCAGCGAATTGAAAGATGTCCGTAACTTCGTTACGGCTACCGATGTCAAG
>MKRS01000896.1 GCA_001897035.1 Bacteroidales bacterium 45-6 | reverse complement strand
AAATACGATGAATCCTACCGGCTGTTTGGCCTACTGTCTCAAAAAAGCAGCAAATATAACGAGGATGCAAACTACTACAAGGCATACATCGACTTCCAAAAAAAACGCTATGGATCTTCAACGCCGGTGTTCGAACGGTTGACAAGAAGCCCAAAATACAAGGAGCTTGCCTCCTTCTACTTGCTCCAAACTTCGTTCGCGGAAGGCAAAGTGAATGAAAGCATCACCAACGGGGAAGCCTATCTTGAGAGTTATCCCAAAAGCAGCCACAACGGCGAAGTTTACCGGATACTGGGCAACAGCTATTACCGGAAAGGCATCATGGTGAACGCTATCAGCAATTACGAGAACTACCTCAAGAGTACCGAGAAGCCTTTTCGGGAAGACATGCTCTTTTTAGGAAGCGCATATTACAGCATCCGCAACTATGCTAAATCGGTGGAAAGCCTCAAACAGGCGGTTTCCTATTCCGACGAAGTGGGCCAAGAAGCGTATATGCAGCTGGGGTTGGCATCCGAAAAGCAGGGCGACAACGCCAATGCCTTGCTTGCCTTCCAAGCGGCATCCAGGATGAATTACAATCCCGGCCTGAGCGAAAAATCACTCTACAATTATGCCATCTTACTGCAACAATCCTCCTTGGCCGTTTTCGACCAGTCGATAGGGGTTTTCCAACAATTCTTGCAGCAATATCCCAATTCAAAATATTCGGACAACATCAACGATGCCCTTGCTACCACGCTCTTGTCCACCAAAAACTATCCGGCAGCACTTTCAGCCATCAGTGCCATCAAATCACCCGGAAAAAGCGTGCTGGAAGCCAAACAGATGATCTTGCTTCAGCTCGGCATTCAGCATTACATCAACGGAGACACCAACAATGCCATCCAGCGGTTCAACGAAACCATCGCGATGGGATTCTACAATGCGAAAGCCCGCAACCAAGCCTATTTCTGGCGGGGAGAATCGTTCTACAAGCTGGCGAACTACACAGCCGCAACAAGAGATTATGAAACCTTCATGACTCAAGCCGGAAGAAATGACGAAAATTACAACCTCGCCCGTTATGATCTGGGCTACGCCTATTTCAAGCTGAATCAATACAGCAAGGCCAATGCGGCATTCCTCGATTACATCGATGTGGAAAACAACAAACTTTTGCCCAACTACAGCGATGCGCTGAACAGGATCGGCGACGGCTACCTATTTGCCCGCAACTATTCGGAAGCCAGCAGGTACTACACCCGTTCGGCAAACCAGAATCCGCAGAACGCCGATTATGCCGAATTTCAGAAAGCGTTTGTCCTTGGTTTGCAACGCGACTACAACGGGAAAATTTCGGCTCTCGACCAATTGATGACAAAATATCCCCAATCCCAATATTACGACGATGCCCTTTATGAAAAAAGCCGTGCCTTGGCCATGCTTGACAGAGAAAAAGAAGCAATCCCCGTGTTGGAAAAACTGATGAAAAACCACGCCGGGTCGTTGTTGGCGCAAAAGGGAGGCATACAACTGGGACAAATGTATTACAACACAAACCAACCCCAGAAAGCCATTGAAACTTACAAAAATGTGGTGAAGGACTATCCCGACACGGAAGAAGCACGAATTGCGGTGCAAAGCATGGAGGGCATATACAAGGACATCAACGACATTGACTCCTATGCTTCCTATGTCAACTCATTGGGTAGCAGTATCAAAATAAGTTCCTCGAGACAAGACTCGCTGACTTTTCTGGCAGCGGAAAGCATTTTTATGAAAGGCCAGAGAAGAACTTCCAAGGAGGCATTCAACAAATACTTGCAGTCTTTCCCGAAAGGTTATTACGCTGCCGACACCCATTATTATCTTGGCGCAATTGCCTTGGAAGAAAAGAACAATGCTGCCGCACTCAATGAATTTCGGCAAACGATCGAAGGCGGCAACAGCCGGTTTCTGGAAGAAGCCCTCTCGGAGGCTGCCGATCTGGAATTCAACGACAAGAATTATCCCAGGGCATACCAATATTATACGAGGTTGAACAACCTGACCCAGAAAGCCGAAGTGAAGGACAATGCGCGAATTGGAATGTTGCGTTGCGCCACCTATCAAAACAAAGATCAGGAAGTGGTTCTGGCCGCTACCCAAATCATCGGACAGTCAAAAACGACTCCCGAAATACTGAAGGAGGCTTATTTCTACCGGGGCAAAGCTTACCTTAACCTAAAAGAATCGGACAAAGGGATGGCCGATCTCCGGGAATGCGCCGTTGATCCACGCTATGTGCAGGGTGCCGAAGCCCAATTTATTCTGGCGGATACTTTCTACAAATGGAAATCCTATGACAAGGCCATTGTGCAAGTCACGGAATTTATGAAAAAAGGAACTCCGCACGAATATTGGATGGCACGGGCTTTGATCGTCCTGTCTGATTCGTATGCGGCCAAAGGAGACAAGTTTTCGGCCAAGCAATACCTGGAGAGCCTCAAGGACAACTACAAGGGCGGCGAAGCCGACATCACCGAAATGGTGAGCTCCCGATTATCTAAAATGAATTAATTATCAGATAGCTATGAAAAGAACTTCATTATATAAAATCCTGCCTCTGACACTGATTTGCGGGTCTATTTCGGTACTTCATGCACAATCGGGAGGAAAGGATACGACCTACAACCGCCAAATATCGGTGGAAAGGGATTTCAATCCGACTTTGCAGGATGCAAACAAGATCAATGCCTTGCCCGCACTTTATGAACCTGTCGTGAAAAATCCGAACTTGCCGTTGGCGGTTTGGACTACATCCGGCTCGCCTAAGCTCATGCAATTGGCGAGCATACATGCCGGAAATTTCGGAACGGAAATTGAACACGACAAAAACCGTGGATACGCTGGGCTTCGTCTCGGAACGCATGGTAACATCGAGGGAGATGCCGGATACCAGGCCATTTCCAACGAAACTACCCAACTCAATTTCTTCGGCACATACAACGCCTCTTCCGCCAAGCCGAAACACATCGATTATTTGCACGAAAACGATGCGAAAGCCAAGTTCAGCGATGCACTCTTCAAGGCACGTTTTCAGCACAAGTTTGAGCCACTCACCTTGTTCCTGAGCACTTCTTATCAAAACCAAGGCTTCAATTATTATGGGGAGACATACAGTGATGGTTATTATCCTAATTATTATTCCTCAGTGAATGATGATGCAATATCTACAACCGCAAAAAAGCAATCTGCCAATATTTTCAATATCACAGCAGGAGTAAAGTCGAAAGTGGAAACAATTCTCAGATATGGAGCTTTTCTTTCCTACGACAACTTT
>MKRS01000895.1 GCA_001897035.1 Bacteroidales bacterium 45-6 | reverse complement strand
TCTTGCTCGATTGCGAAAGCCCAAATTGAGGTTTAGCCACATAAGCCGGGTTCAGGGTATTTGTTGCCTCGAAATTGCTGTTGTTGGGTGTATTGCTCAATTTGTAGGACAAGGTCAAGGTCTCACCCTTTTTCTTGAACGAACGCTGATAGTCCAATCCTAAATCGGTAGAACCCCAGCTTTGATGTTGAAGACTGGATTGGGTGTATTCGAATACCTTCTGGGAGGCATCGGTAGAACCATAATCTTCCGTTAATGCGTTTGTCGTTGACTTGGGCCGGCCAACATTTCGGTTGAAAGAGAAAGTAAGCAGGTTGAGCGTATCCACCTCATAGCTCAATTGCCCACTACCCAATTGCATCGGCGTGGGCATAGCCACTGTAGCCACTTGCCGGGCAAAGGGATAAGGCGCGTTGGCGACAAAAGATTGCCGCTCGGAGGTGGTGGTGACAGGAAACTGCTTGTTGTAGTTGTAAGTATAATTTCCAGAAAAACTGAATTTGCCCTTTTGAAGCATCATGTTTATGCCTCCGCCGTAAGAACCTCGCGTGGTGGTTTGACCGTTGACCGTTGCGGAAAATCCTTCCGTCGAAGATTGTTGCACGGTCACGATGTTGATGATTCCGCCAACACCTTCTGCATCGTACTTTGCACCAGGATTGGTTATGACCTCGATGTGCTTGACCACATTGGACGGGATGCTCTTCAGGATCACGCCTGGATTGTTGCTAAACATGTTGGTTGGCTTTCCGTTCAAGAAAAACTTGAAGTTGGAAGATCCCTTCAACTGGACGTTGTCCTGCCCATCGACAGTCACCATCGGCACCTTGCGCAACAGTTCAAGCACATTCGACGACTTCGCTTCGGGATCTTGCTGGGCATCGTAGGTGACCTTGTCGGGATCGGCCTTAATCAAAGGTCGCGAAGCAACAACGCTCACTTCTTTGAGCGACTGCTTGGAATCGGTGAGAAGCACTTTGCCCAAGTCGATCTGCCTGTTGGAGGCATCAACAGCAAATGCCTTATGGGCGGTCTGTTTGCCAACATAGTTGATGACCAGAATGTATTTGCCAGAAGATTTCACGAGGCCGGTAAACTTCCCATCCGCATCGCTGGCAAAACGGGACACCACCAACTTAGAATTTGCTACCGGAACAATCGAGCAAGTGACATAAGGGATGGTTTCGCCCGTGATGGAGTCGATAGCCTGCCCCGTCACCGCAAATCTTACGCCATCATTTTGAGCGAAAGCAAGCGCAGGCACTATCATAAGTGCCACTAAAAGCCATTTCTTCATGGATAGTTGGGCGATATTATTCATTACGAAAGTAAAGCGTTTAATCATATTTAGTGTATTAGTTTTATAGAACACCACAAAGGTAATATGATTATTTTTATTAGCAAATATTCGGTGTACTTTTTTCAACCCAGCAAATTGATGGCTTTTTCCCGATACTTTTTAAAATTGAAAAGCAGCAGCCCGCACAAGAATAAAGCCGTCAGCCACTTTCCTGCGCCAATAAGTCTGTCGAGCACCTCCCTGTGTCGTTTGTGCTTGTGAATCAATTCGGGTATTTTGGGCGAAACATATCCCGGAGACAGGATCATCTTCGCCACTTCCTCCCCGGACACCAAAGCTTGAAAAATGCCTTCGCCCGTAAACGAGGAAAGCAGCCCGGCTGCATCCCCAGTGAGGAAAATATTCCCGAATTCGATGCCCGTGAAATCGTAATTCATCGGAAAAGCCTCATACCGGGCATCGGAAATATCAATTTTCTGTTCCTTGAGCCATCGGTGAAAGTTATCTTGCAAGGCTTTGGCAGGAAGCACCTTCGGGCTTGCACCGCACCCAATAGAAACATAGCCTCGGTGAGGAAAAATCCAAGCATACCACGCCGAGAAGTAGGACGGATCGAAGAAAAATTCGAACTTTTGAAACTGATCCGTAGGGATGATATATTGGATTCCGATTCCCTGAGGAGGGTTGGTGAAGCCAAGGTAGCGTTTCACCACGGAATTGGAGCCGTCAGCCCCCACAAGGTAATTGTAAGCAATCTGCTCATCGCCGAATTGGACAAATTCAGAAGTCACTTTGCTGACACGGCAGCCAGTGCGAACCTCAACATTCGGAAAAACCTGCAATTTCTTCAACTGCCATTGTCCAAGCTCTTCCCTGTCGATGGTGTAAGCGAAGTCTTCGTCCCATTTGATTTGCTTGGTCACCCCTTTCACATGCACCAGCACCTCGTTGTAGGAGTATTCCACCAATTCCTTTGGAAGATTGAGGTAAGCAATGTCCTTTCCTGTGAGACCTCCGGCACAAACTTTTGGCCCGATCTTCTCGTTTCGTTCAAGAAGCAGCACAGTTTTACCTGAACCGCCCAGCGTTTCGGCACATTTCAAACCTGCCGGCCCCGCCCCCACAATTACTACATCATATTTTTTCATATAAGTTTGCGAAAATTTAGTTTAGGTTTGTGGCAAAGATATTAAAATCGGGGTGGTTAACAAATATTTCGATGATATATAAGCAATCGATTGCATCAATCTGAGGAAAGCATGAATTCACTCAAACTTTTTACTTAAAATCCTCACCGAATTCAAGATTGCCAAAAGCGCCACGCCAACATCTGCAAAAACAGCTTCCCACATGTTGGCAATGCCCATCCCTCCTAAGAGCATAACAAGCAGCTTAATGCCAAACGCCAGCCAAATATTCTGCTTCACAATCTGTTTTGTCGCTTTGGAGATTTGAATGGCTGTGGCCATTTTGGACGGGTGGTCGGTTTGGATCACCACGTCGGCAGCTTCGATAGCGGCATCCGCACCCATCCCTCCCATGGCGATGCCCACATCGCTCAGAGCCAACACGGGCGTGTCATTGATGCCGTCCCCCACAAAGGCAACCACATTGGCCGGATTGCTTTTGATTTTTTCTATTTCGCGCAGCTTGTCTTCAGGAAGCAAGTCGCCATAAGCCTCATCCACAGCGAGTAATGAAGCCACCGATTGGGTTACTCCGTTCTTATCTCCGCTAAGCATCACTGTTCTGCGAATGCCGTACTCCTTGAGTTTAGCAATAGCAGAAGGCGCATCTTCCTTGATCTCGTCCGCAACCAAGATATAACCCACGTAACGGTTGTCCACAGCGACCAAGATGGTGGTTTCTGCAATTGCATCAACAGCCTTGTCGTAATCAATATGCAAGGATTCCAGTAGTTTGCTATTTCCGACAGCAGTCTCTTTTCCATCCACCCAGCCTTTCAGCCCCTGCCCGGCCAGTTCTTGCACATTTCGGACGATGTGCTTCCGC
>MKRS01000894.1 GCA_001897035.1 Bacteroidales bacterium 45-6 | reverse complement strand
CGAGATCCACACCATTGTGGGGGCGGGAGGTGCGGCCGGCTCGCTGGATGCCGCCAATATGTTGAAGCCCGCTTTGGCGCGTGGTGAGATCCAGTGTATCGGGGCGACGACGCTGGACGAATACCGTAAAAATATAGAGAAGGACGGTGCCCTTGAACGTCGTTTCCAAAAAATCATGGTGGAACCCACTACGGCTGAGGAGACGTTGCAGATCCTCCACAACATCAAGGATCGTTACGAGGAGCATCACAATGTGAAATACACCGACGATGCCATCGAGGCTTGCGTGAAGCTGAGCAACAGATACATCTCGGATCGTAATTTCCCGGACAAGGCCATTGATGCGCTCGATGAGGCCGGCTCGCGGATGCATATCTCGAATATCCATGTTCCGAAAGAAATTGAAGAACTGGAGGCCGATCTGAAAAAAGTGATTGAGGAAAAATCGAATGCGGTCAAGTCTCAAAAATATGAATTGGCAGCAAGCTTCCGTGACAAGCAACGACAGTTGACATTGGCCTTGGAAGAAGCCGAAAAAAGATGGGAGGAAACTCTGAAGGAGGCTCCTCAGATTGTGGATGCCGAAAAGGTGGCGGAGGTCGTTTCCATGATGAGCGGTGTTCCTGTCCAGAAAATTGCCGAGTCGGAAGGCTTGCGGTTGGTCGGGATGAAGGATTTGCTCAAAAGCGCAGTGATAGGACAATCCGATGCGGTGGAGAAGGTCGTGAAAGCAATACAACGCAATCGTGTAGGGCTGAAAGACCCCAACAAGCCGATAGGCACCTTCATGTTCCTTGGACCGACGGGCGTTGGAAAAACCCATTTGGCAAAAAAAATTGCCGAGTTGCTGTTCAATTCTCCTGATTCGCTGATTCGGATCGATATGAGCGAGTATATGGAAAAGTTCAACGTTTCGCGTCTCGTGGGAGCGCCTCCCGGATACGTGGGCTACGAAGAAGGTGGTCTGATGACAGAAAAGGTTCGCCGCAAGCCTTATTCGGTGGTGCTGCTCGACGAAATAGAGAAGGCTCATCCGGATGTCTTCAACTTGCTGCTCCAAGTGTTGGACGAAGGTCACCTCACGGACAGCATGGGGCGGAAAGTGGATTTCAAAAATACGATATTGATTATGACCTCCAACGTCGGGACTCGCCAGTTGAAAGACTTCGGGCGTGGCGTAGGGTTTAATACTTCCGACCTGAATGCTGCCGCCAACGACAGGGATTTCTCAAAGGGAGTGTTGCAAAAGGCTTTGAACAAGACTTTTTCGCCTGAGTTTCTGAATCGTGTGGACGATGTGATTATTTTCGACCAGCTCAACGAAGAGTCGATCAATAAGATCATCGATATAGAATTGGCAGGCCTTTACAAAAGAATCGAGGAGGTGGGCTATAAGATCACCATCGGCGATGAAGCCAAATTATTTATCGCTAAGAAAGGATACGACGTGCAGTTTGGCGCACGCCCGCTCAAAAGGGCACTCCAGAAATATGTTGAAGACGAGGTGGCCGAGCTGATTCTTTCGGGAACATTGGCCGAAGGCGATGACATAGAGCTGGTGCTTAACGAAGACAAAACGAATGTAGTGGGACGGGCAAAGCATCGGGTTGAGGAAAAGGTCTAATTTCCAGCTTTAGCTGTGTTATCCAAAATTATATAAAGCCGGTTGTCAAATCTGACAATCGGTTTTTTGTGCGTTTAGGGAATAGTGAATCGGTCACCCATCTTGTATTTAAGTTTGAAATCAATTCGCCTCCGTTTTTCTTTTTGTTTTGTTTCTCTTTGTATTTCGTCCCTATTAGGTTTGTTTATTCGTCTATTTACAGTGTAATATCGGTCAAGTGGCGTTTTTATTATCATATTGATTTATCTTTATGGTTGTGGTTGGGCGGTGCCCACAAGTGTATTAGGTTTTCAACTATTTGCGTATCCTGCAAATGAGAGTTATCAACAGTAAAAAATTCCTCTTATGAGATTACGATTATCCATTGTTTTTTGTGCCATTTTAGCATGTTTATTCATTTCAGCTTCGTGTATGGCTCAAGTATTCCAGCCATTGGCACACACGAAGTATTATCTTATTCATTCTAGTGGAAATGTCCTAACCAAAGGGGCTAGCGATCGTGCTGTCATTGATTTGGTTACAGGCGATGAGGCGCAACTCGTCGAATTTGTATCTGATGGAGCAGGATATTATTGGATCAAGCCTGCAGGTCAAAAGAAATATTTGTCCTTGAGCGGAACATATAACAGCTATTTTCTTTCCGATTCCACGACGAACGTTTCCAAGTATGCTGTCGAAAAAGTTACAAATACCTTTGTGGCATTGAAATGTAAATCAAACAGCAAGTATTTAGGAACTGATAATACCACATCAGGCTCTTCGGTTTATTCCGATAAATCGGGTTCCGACTCGAAGCATTATTGGTATATATCGCAACAAGTGGGATCAGCTCCTGTGGACACATTCAATTATGTGATAAATCCTGCTGCAAAATTCTCAAAACCCTTTGAGGGCTGGGGCATATCACTTTGTTGGTGGGCCAATATGTGCGGCAAATGGAGCGATGACAAGATAGATCAATTGGTGGATTGGCTTGTGAGCCCCAATGGGTTGAACTATAACATATTTCGTTATAATATCGGAGGCGGAGATGATCCGCATAACCGCAATTGCACACCTCATCACATGGGCGGCGGCAAAGGGTTAAGAGCCGAAATGGAGGGATTCAAAGATTCCTTAAATGCTCGATATGATTGGAATCGGGATGCGGCTCAAAGAAAGATTATGCTGAAAATTAAGGAGAAAAGGCCGGATGCTATCTTTGAAGCATTTAGCAATTCAGCCCCTTATTACATGACTTACAGCGGCTGTTGTGCGGGTAATAAAGTGGCTACGTCTGATAATTTGAAGCCCGAATATTACACCCAATTTGCAGATTATCTGGTGGATGTGTGCAAGTTTTATAAAGATTCTTTCAATATTGAATTTAAGACACTTGAGCCATTCAATGAGCCGGTTACGAACTATTGGTCGGCCAACGGGGGGCAAGAGGGATGCTATTTCAGTGTGGCGAGCCAGATCGCATTTCTCAAAGTGCTTGCTCCTGTGCTTAAGGCATCGGGTTTAAACACGATCATCTCGGCATCCGATGAAACAAGCGCGGCTCAATCTGTTGTTGACTTTAAGGCATATTTAGCAGATGGTAAGGCGCTGGATTTGGTGGGGCAATGGAACACGCATACCTATACAGCCAATAATCAGGCAAGGGCAACCTTGCGCGCGCTTGCAACCGCATACAATAAAACTTTGTGGATGAGCGAGGTTGG
>MKRS01000893.1 GCA_001897035.1 Bacteroidales bacterium 45-6 | reverse complement strand
TTAGCTGGCTTAGCAGCCGCCTTGTCTTTCAACATGTTCTCGTTGTAATCAACAAGCTCGATAAAACACATTTCGGCATTATCTCCCAAACGGTTTCCAGTCTTGATAATACGAGTGTATCCACCTGGACGGTCGCCAACTTTCTGAGAAATGTTTTGGAACAACTCAGTCACGGCAGCTTTGTCTTGCAGGCTTTGGAACACCAAACGCCTTGAGTGGGTGGTATCCTCTTTCGATTTAGTAATGATTGGCTCAACAACTTTTCTCAAAGCCTTCGCTTTAGCCAAAGTTGTAAAAATACGCTTGTGCAGAATCAGAGAGATGCTCATGTTAGCAAGCATCGAGTTTCTGTGCGTAGCGGTACGGCCAAGGTGATTAAATTTTTTGTTATGTCTCATCTCTTTATTCTTTGTCTAATTTATATTTTGAAATATCCGTACCGAATGAAAGATTCAAATTATCCAAAAGTTCGTCCAACTCTGTAAGAGATTTCTTTCCAAAGTTGCGGAACTTCAACAAGTCGTTCTTGTTATATTGAACCAGCTCGCCTAAAGTTTCCACATCGGCCGCCTTCAAGCAGTTGAGGGCACGAACCGAAAGGTTCATATCCACCAACTTGGTCTTCAAAAGCTGACGCATGTGCAATACTTCTTCGTCAAATTCTTCATTACCTTCTGTTTCTGTTTGTTCGATAAGGATTTTCTCATCGGAAAACAACATGAAGTGATGTATGAGAATTTTGGCCGCTTCTTTCAAAGCTTCCTTTGGATGGATGGAACCATCGGTAGTTATTTCAAGCACTAACTTTTCGTAGTCTGTTTTTTGTTCAACGCGATAATTCTCGATTGAATATTTCACATTACGAATCGGTGTATAAATAGAATCGATTGCTATGACGTTCACATCATCCGTGGATGTGGTATTTTCCTCAGCGGGAAGATAGCCACGGCCTTTGTTGATAGTCAATTCGATTTGGAAGGCAGCACTTGTATCTAAATGGCAAATAACCAATTCAGGATTCAGCACTTCAAATCCAGATAAGCTTCCACCAATGTCGCCGGCATGGAAAATTTCTCTGCCAGAAATAGCGATGGTTACTTTCTCGTTTTCAATCTCTTCAACTATTTGTTTGAATCTCACTTTCTTGAGATTCAGGATGATGTTCGTAACATCTTCTACAACTCCAGGTATTGTAGCAAATTCATGCTCAACTCCATCTATTTTTATAGAAGTGATAGCAAAACCTTCAAGAGACGAAAGGAGGATGCGACGCAAGGCATTACCTATCGTAATACCATAACCTGGTTCTAACGGTCGAAATTCAAACTTCCCGAAGAAGTTGTCCGCTTCCAACATCAATACTTTGTCCGGTTTCTGAAATGCTAATATAGCCATGAAATTTAATTATTATTTAGAGTACAATTCTACGATCAACTGTTCCTTGATATTTTCAGGAATATCTGCTCTTTCAGGTATGTGAAGATATTTTCCCACCTTAGAAGTTTGTTCCCATTCAATCCATGGATATTTGCTGTGGTTGAATCCTGCCAACGAATTTTCAATAACCTCCAAAGACTTCGATTTTTCGCGAACAGCCACTACTTGGCCTGATTTAAGGGTGTAGGAGGGGATGTTCACTACTTCTCCGTCAACAGTGATGTGCCTGTGCGACACAAGCTGGCGGGCGCCGGCTCTTGTGGGAGACAACCCTAAGCGGTAAACCACATTGTCCAAACGGGATTCGAGCAGTTGAAGCAATACCTCGCCCGTCACGCCACGGCTTCTCACAGCCTTGTCAAACAGGTTTCTAAATTGTTTCTCCAATACGCCGTAAGTATATTTCGCCTTTTGCTTCTCACGCAATTGGACGCCATATTCTGAGGTCTTTTTCTTGCGGCTGTTTCCGTGCTGTCCGGGAGGATAGTTCTTCTTCGAAAGCACTTTATCAGGGCCGAAAATAGGCTCTCCAAACTTACGCGCAATTCTTGTTTTTGGTCCAGTATATCTTGCCATTTTGTTTTTTAAATTAAAACATTTTTGTGAAGCTCAAATTGTGCAGCCGCGATTGCAGAGAGGATATTGCAATCAATCACAATCTCAGTTTCAACCAAATTAAAAATAAGTAATTAAACTCTTCTGTGTTTAGGCGGACGGCATCCGTTGTGTGGAAGAGGCGTAACGTCTATGATTTCAGACACTTCTATTCCAGCACCGTGGATCGTTCTGATGGCGGACTCACGTCCGTTGCCAGGTCCCTTTACATAAGCTTTCACTTTTCTCAAGCCCAAATCGTATGCTACTTTAGCACAATCCTGTGCAGCCATTTGCGCAGCATAGGGAGTGTTCTTCTTGGAAGAACGGAATCCCATTTTACCAGCTGATGACCAGCTGATTACTTGTCCTTCACTGTTCGTAAGAGAAACGATGATGTTGTTAAAAGAAGAATGAATGTGAGCTTGTCCCACAGCATCCACCTTAACATTTCTCTTCTTTGATGCGACTGTTTTCTTTGCCATATTAAACTATTATTTTGTAGCTTTTTTCTTGTTAGCAACAGTTTTCTTCTTGCCCTTGCGAGTACGCGAGTTGTTTTTAGTACTTTGTCCTCTAAGAGGCAAACCAATACGGTGACGGATTCCACGGTAGCAACCGATATCCATCAAGCGTTTGATGTTCAACTGTACTTCTGAGCGTAACTCCCCTTCCACCTTGTAGGTAGAAGTGATTATCTCACGGATCTTTGCTGCCTGATCGTCCGTCCAATCTTTTACTTTGACATCTCGATCTACACCGGCTTGCGATAAAATGGAATTAGATGCGCTACGACCAATACCAAAGATATAAGTCAAAGCTATCTCCCCTCTCTTGTTTTGCGGCAAATCGACACCAACAATTCTTATAGCCATATACTAGGTAAAATTTTTTTAGAATGCAAAATTAATAAATTATCCCTGACGTTGTTTATATTTGGGATTTTTTTTGTTAACCACATACAAACGGCCTTTTCTTCTTACGATTTTACAGTCGGCCGTGCGCTTCTTGATTGATGTTCTTACTTTCATATTTGTTGCTTTTTTTATTTGTATCTGAATGAAATCCGTCCTTTGGACAGATCGTAAGGAGACATTTCCACCCTCACTTTATCTCCTGGAAGAATCTTGATGTAGTGCATCCGCATCTTACCAGAGATATGTGCCGTGATTTCATGCCCGTTTTCTAATTCTACGCGGAACATTGCGTTCGACAAGGCTTCCACGATAACACCATCTTGTTCTATTGCTGCTTGTTTAGCCATAAATAAGTATTAAATTCCGTTTTCTCCAATAACAGCTTCAACAT
>MKRS01000892.1 GCA_001897035.1 Bacteroidales bacterium 45-6 | reverse complement strand
CACGGTGACAATCATCGTAAGCATCGCTTTCACCGGATAACCAGAAGCCCGCATGACATTATTGAAGTTAAAGCACAGCGAGAGAAAGAGATTGCCTGGAAGGAACACCAGCAAGAAATCGTAGGCATAGGGCAAAGTATCCTCGTTTGCTCCCGCAAAAACGAGAATAGGCTTCAAAAATAAGTAAATCAGCCCAATAACACCACCGCTCAGCACCAAGGTCATCAGGAAGGAAGTGCCTGCAATTTTCTCTGCCATAGCTTTATCATTTCCTCCCAACGCGATGGAAACACGGCTCGAGGAACCGGCTCCCACCAACATACCTACGGCGGCCGTGAGGTTCATGATCGGCAACACGATCCCCAGCCCAGACAAGGCATCGTCGCCAATCCATTGACCGACAAATATCCCGTCGATAATGTTGTAAAGCGAATTCAGCGTGGTGCCTATGATTGCCGGAAGTGCATATTTCCACAATAATTTGCTGATTTTGCCACGTCCCAATTCCTCTATGTTGATTGCACTTCCCATTATTTACCCATATAAGCTTTCAATATCAAAAATTGCCGAACAAGCTTCCCTGCCTGGCATTCCTTTCCTTGAACCGTTTCATTATTTTAGCGGTGAATTCGAAGTTTTTCAGACCCCAGTCAGGAGCAATAAGCAACTCTTTGGGCGATTGCGAGATAAAGCGCTCCACGATAAAATCGGGATGAAGCCTTTCCACAAAATCGATGCACAAGTCGATATAGTCCTCCACCGCAAAAAGGTTGAACTTCTCAGGGTTTTCTCGAAACTCCTTGGCCATCACCGTTCCTTTTATCAATTGTAGCTGGTGCAATTTGACCGTTGTCAGCGGCAACGAGGATATTTTACGGGCATGTTCCAAGATTTCTTCACGGGTTTCTCCCGGAAGTCCCAAAATCAAGTGCGCTCCCGTATAGATTCCTCTGGCAGCAGTCCGACGAATGGTCTCTTCCCCTTCTTCGTAAGAATGCCCCCGGTTGATGTGGTCGAGTGTCCTGTTCAATGTCGATTCAAGCCCGTATTCAATCATCACAAAGCAGCGTTTGCTCAGTTCTGTAAAATAATCGAGTAATTCTTCGGGCATACAATCGGGGCGAGTACCAATAATCAGCCCCACCACGCCCGGAAACTGCAAGGCTTCCTCGTACTTGGCTATGAGGTTCTCAACCTTGTCATAGGTATTAGTATAAGACTGAAAATAAGCCAAGTAATTCAATTTTTCCTTATGAGAGAAGAATGTGACCCCTTCTTCCAGTTGCACCGACACCGTTTTGGTGCGGCTCTTGAAATTCGGGCTGAAGCTCTGGTTGTTGCAATACGTGCAGCCTCCCACGCCTTTGTTCCCATCCCGGTTGGGGCAGGTGAATCCAGCATCGATGGTTATTTTTTGAACTTTGAATGGAAAGATTTTAGCCAGAAAGTCGCTAAAATCATTATATGGCTTTCCTGTCATTATGTTACTTCTAAAATGTAGCGCAAAGGTAGTGCGAATTTTGTGAGTTTCAAAATGATACTATTGGCTGTGGACACAGGATCAATTATGATTTACGGATTTTTATCGTATCACATCAAAGGCTGCTTACAGAAAGGACAGCCGTCGGTATGCGATCGAAATGGGGTTCAAAAAACAGAAAAGTTATCTTTCCATCCTTTTTATTTGCATGAACCTTTGCAGTGCAACAAAAAACACCTAATTTTAGATGTACAAAACAGGAATATCTATGAAAGTAACGTTACTTCTTCTTTTTTGCTGTATTTCAGCAGCAATCAATGCGCAACGCGTTTTCCCGGAAAAATTTGCAAATTGCCAAGCAAGTCCTTTCTCATTTGAAACCGATTCCATTGTAGCAAAGGTTGACAACAAGCAATTGGTGAATTTGATTTTTCAATCGTTGGATACTCAAGCCCGGGCTTCCATCGAAGGCTACCTGATGCTTCAAGTGGTGGTAGGTTTGGATGGTCGTTCATGCCTTCTGAGCTTAGAAAACAAAACGAATATCCCCACCAGCCAGAGAAGCCTCAAAAGCGTGATCGACTCGGAGCTGGTTTGGCAAAAACCGTCCCGAACCACTTCCGCCATACTATTGGTCGTGATCGGGAAAAACGGAGTAGCCGTGAAACGATTTGGCGCAGACCCCAAAGGAGGCTGGAGAGTGCTAAAGATCTGACCCGTTGATGGAAATTCAATAGAAAAATCCCGCGGATTGCTAAGTTTTTAGCGATCCGCGGGATTTTATTTTGTGGAGCTGGAGGGACTTGAACCCTCGTCCAAACAAGGAACTAATTTGCTTTCTACATGCTTATCTTCGCCTTCATTGTCGGGAGCGGGCAAGACCGAAGCCACCAACCCACACCGTATCTTCTAAATTTTCAGAAAGGAGCCAAAGCATCCCCTATCCTATCTCCGATTTACCTACACCACCTGATCGGTTGCTTCGAAGCCACAGCTTCCGGGTGATGTCTTGTCCTCACACCTGTGCAAGGATTAAGCTATATCTACTATACTTCGATTAAGCAGCAAGAGCGTAATTGTTTTCGCCAGTTAAAATTTTGCCGTCTGAGATTATAGTGCAAGCCGACCACGCACTGCATGCTTACAAACCACTTCATCTCGCTGTCAAAGCCAGTCAGCCCCATGAGTTTGCCTCTTTCTCCAAAGAGACTACAAAGATAATGTTTTTTCGCCTGATAAGAGGTTATTAGCCAAAAAAAGTTGCCCTTAGAAGAACAACTTTCATCGTTTGTAGCGGGACGGGGACTTGAACCCCGGACCTCATGATTATGAATCATGCGCTCTAACCAGCTGAGCTATCCCGCCATCATTTTGCGATTGCGAGTGCAAAAGTATATCTTTATTTTGAATTAAGCAATACTTCATTCGCAAAAAAGATATATATTTGCCATTGGATAGGAGCAGAAGGGCAAAAGCTCCAAATCTAAGAAATTGAAAAAGAACATAAACCGAACAATATAGATTATGGAAAAATTTCATATAGAATTTGTTTTTGGGGAAATTTCCATAAACAGCTTGTGGAATATGATCAGCACGATGGACGGGCTATCAGGCTGGTTTGCAGACAAGGTGCAGATTGTCAACGACTCACAGTACATTTTCGGGTGGGACAAATCCGAAAGCAGGGCCAACCTTGTCGGATCGAAGCCCTTATCTTTTATCCGCTTGAAATGGGAAGAGGATGAAAATCCTGACACCTATTTTGAACTGCGGATCCATCAACTGGAGTTGACCAAAGACATTACCCTTGAAATCACCGACTTTTCCGAACCGGAAGAAAAAGCCGACTCCATCTTCTTGTGGGAATC
>MKRS01000891.1 GCA_001897035.1 Bacteroidales bacterium 45-6 | reverse complement strand
CGATAGTGAGCCGGATCATCGATTCGTCGGGCAGCGGAATTTGTTGCTGAACAAGCCCCTTGCCGAATGTGCGGCGACCCACGATCACCCCTCTGTCCCAATCCTGGATTGCTCCCGAGAAGATTTCACTCGCGGAAGCCGAGCCTTCGTCCACCAGAACTACCACTTTTCCAGTCTGGAAAAAGCCGTTGCCTTTCGATTTTTCGAGATAGCGGGGACGTTTCGAGCCCTCGGTGTAAACGATGGTTTTACCGGCAGGCAAAAACTCATTGGCCAGGTCGATTGCCGCCGAAAGATAGCCTCCTCCATTGCTTTCGAGATCAAGGATGATGTTTTTCATCCCCTGCTCGCGAAGCTTCAGGCAAGCTTCCTTGAACTCGCTGTATGTAGTGGCGCCAAACCGGCTGATCTTTATATATCCGGTGGAAGCATCCACCATGTAGGCAGCATCCACGCTGTAAATAGGAATCTTGTCACGGATTATCTTGAAGTTGAGTAACTCCGGCACGCCTCTACGCAACACTTTGACATTCACTTCAGTACCCTTCACTCCACGCAAGCGCTTCATTATTTCCTTGGTAGGCATCTTCACCCCTGCAATCAAAGAGTCGTTGACCATCAGGATGCGGTCTCCAGCCAAAATCCCCACTTTAGCCGAGGGGCCTCCAGGGATGGTTTCGATCACATACAATGTGTCGGTAATCATGTTGAACGAAATACCAATCCCCGTGAAATTTCCCTCCAAAGGTTCATTGGATTCCTTCGCTTCCTCCTTCGACATATAGGAAGAATGGGGATCAAGCTCGCTGATTAATGCCTTCACTGCATCATCGGCAAGTTTATTTTCATCCACCTTATCCACATACATCTGGTTGATGATGTTCATGGTGGTCAACACTTTTTTCATGCCCTCACTAAAGCCTGATTGGGCAAAAGACCAAACTGAGGCAAAAGTTGCAAGAAATAGAATACATGCAAATTTTTTCATGCGATTAAAATTTTCTTTGATGCGGCATTTCATGCCGCCCATTTTTTATCTATGGCTTTGATGATTTTCCGAGTGGAAGATCCTGTTCATTATGATACCCAATATATAAAGTAGTCCGTTATCAGCTTGGATGAATGAGAAAAGCGAGATTTCCCCTACGATTTAGGCAGCGACATGCCTTCTGGCAGGAATTCAGTCACGTCATGGCCATAGCGTAGCAATTCCCTGACCACTGTGGAACTGATATGAGTCAGCTGCGGCTCGGTAAAGAGCACAATGGTCTCCACTCCCGAAATGTTCCGGTTCATGTCCGCAATTGTCTTTTCGTATTCGAAGTCTGTTACAGAGCGAATACCCCTCACAATATAGTGGGCATCAACCTCTTTGGCAAAATCTACGGTCAAAGACCTGTAAGAAGCGATGTTGACACGAGGCTCGTTCTTGTAAAGTTCCACCATCATCTCTATCCGTTTTTCCAAAGGGAAATACGATATTTTGGTGTCGTTCACCCCGATGGCAATTACAATTTCATCGACTAATCCCAGCGCTCGTCTCACGATCGAAGAGTGCCCTATGGTGAAGGGGTCGAATGTGCCTGGGAAAAGTGCTTTTTTTTTCACTTGGCATCCTGTTTAATTGGCCATATCCGAAAGGAACTTGATGCGTACCAGCCGAATTTCTTCTTCGGTGCAATCGCCCAGTTCGTTGATAGCGGCCTCCAGGTCATCGCTTTCGGCCTGCTGGAAATAGTCGAATATATCGGCCAGCTTGTCCTCGTCAATCACCTCATCCAGGAAGTAGTCGATGTTGATCTTCGTCCCGGAATATACGATCGCCTCGATCTCGCCCAGCAATTCGTTGAAGTCGATCCCTTTCGATTCGGCCAAGTCGTCGAGCGCCACCTTGCGGTCGATGCTCTGCACGATGGCAACCTTCAGCTTCGATTTGTTTGCCACGGTCTTTACCCGAAGGTCTTCCGGACGTTCAATTTCGTTTTCCTCGACGTGCTTTTTGATCAGGGCTACAAACTCCGCGCCGTAACGCTTGGCCTTGCCCGCTCCCACACCGGGAATATTCTGAAGTTCATCTATGCTGATCGGATAGATGGTGGCCATGGCTTCCAGAGAAGGATCCTGAAAGATTACGTAAGGAGGAACATTGAGCTTTTTGCCCATCTTCTTGCGCAAGTCGCTCATGATGGAAAACAAGATAGGATCCATCGCGGAACTTCCGCCGGCAGTCTTGATTGCAACCTCTTCGCCATCCTCTTCCTCAAAATCATTGTCTTTCACGATTTTGAACGAAACAGGCTTCTTCAGAAAATCTTTACCCTTTTTGGTCACCTTCAGCAACCCATAATTTTCGATATCCTTATCCAGATACCCTTCGATCAATGCATGGCGAACAACGGAATTCCAAGTTTTTTCATCCTCGTCGTCGCCCGACCCAAAGACTTCCAAGTCTTGATGACTATAAGTCTCAATCTCGGATGTCTCCTTGCCCATCAATACATTAACGACATACTCTGTTTTAAATTTTTCTTTTAATGCGATTACAGCCTCCAAGACTGTTTGTAATAGTTCCTGAGCTTCCACTTGTTTTTTTGGATTTAAACAATTGTCACAATTCCCACAATTTTTTTCTGAATATTCCTCGCCAAAATAGTGCAGCAACACTATCCGGCGACATATAGCTGCTTCTGCATAAGCCGCAGTTTCCAGCAAGAGCTGTTTTCCGATCTCTTGCTCGGCCACAGGCTTGCCCTGCATGAATTTTTCTAACTTCACAAGATCCTTGTTCGAATAGAAGGTCACGCATTGCCCTTCTCCCCCATCACGTCCGGCACGGCCCGTTTCCTGGTAATAACCTTCCAAGCTTTTGGGTATGTCGTAGTGTATCACAAAACGGATGTCGGGCTTGTCAATCCCCATTCCGAAAGCGATCGTGGCGACGATCACATCCACCTTCTCGTGCAAAAAAGAATCCTGGTTTTCCGACCTCGTGGACGCATCCATTCCAGCATGGTACGCCAAGGCGTCAATCTTGTTGGCTCTCAGTATTTCGGCAAATTCCTCCACCTTTTTACGGCTCAAGCAATAGACGATTCCCGATTTTCCTTTTTGCGAACGGATGTATTTGATGATGTCCTTGTCCACATCGTTCGTCTTGGGACGTATTTCATAGTAAAGGTTGGGACGATTGAACGACGACTTGAAAACAAGTGCATCAGTCATACCCAACGTTTTCTGGATATCGTGCTGAACTTTCGGGGTGGCAGTGGCCGTCAGAGCAATGATCGGATGCCTTCCTATCTCATTGATTATAGGCCTTATGCGCCGATATTCCGGACGAAAATCGTGTCCCCATTCCGATATACA
>MKRS01000890.1 GCA_001897035.1 Bacteroidales bacterium 45-6 | reverse complement strand
TCCTTCCTGTCGAGATCAAGCTGCTTTGGGTAGTAGGCATGTCTATTTTTCCTCTGTAGAACAAGTTCTTCGCTAATGCCCACAAGCTGTTTGCTCTTTGGGTGGCGACGCCTCCGTCAGCCGGAGTGGACTTATAGTAAGGATAGATGCGTGAATATGCATTACTCCATGCGTTATTGTCCAACAACAATGCAGTATAAGTGCTGTCCTCTACCGTCAAAGCGCCCAAGTTCTCGAGCAGAGGGTTTGTCATCTTAAAAATAGAATCGACAAACACGCCGTCTTTGTAACTGGCAACCGAGTCCAATACCATCTTGTTCAAGGAATTGGCGTATTGCTTCAAAGAGTCGAGGCCGCTGGTGCTGTTGATAAATTCCCACAGATTCATCTTGTATGGCTTGTAATCGGAGGTGATGTGGAGGATCCCATTCGCCGTGGCCAAATTGGGTTCGGAAATCTGTTCCTCGTTGAAAGAATAGCCACCATCTGTCTTTTGCAAGGAGATAAGCTTTTTATTCAACATGGGTATAGCCTGGTTGGTAACTCCTGCCGTAGTATAGCTATATCTGGCAATAGAGTTCTTCACAATCTGCAACACAAGCGCTTTATCATTAATATCGATAGCAGACAAGGCTGCATCGTTGGGTGCCCACACCGTAAAGGTCTGGGATTGTTTCAAAAGAGAATCATAACCTGCTACTTCAAGCATTTTTGTGAATTTGGACAGGTTATCTCTTGATTTAATGAACTCGTATAAGTTCTTGTCACTTTTGTTCGCAATGGAAGCTTCCGAATAGTGATTGTTCCAATCGTCACTACAAGAAAAGAACATCGTAGCGATAGAAAAAACAACTAAAAAAGGAATTCCGATTTTTTTGATTATCATAATCTTATAATTTATAAGTTCAATAAATCCCAATTAATAAATGTCCTCGCTTTCCAGAACGCTTGTCGGAACAAACTCCAGATAGTCGAGCATGAACTCTCCCCCGCTCAATCCTTTGACAGTCAACGTATGGTGTCCTGCCTCCTTAAAAACATAGGTACCCAATATTTTCCTCAGAATCACAGGGCTGTAGCGGGCATTATCACCATCAGACCAACCAGGCGTCACCACTCTGTAGCAAGCAGGCCCTTTCATATATCCCCGGTTGCGCATCATTTTGTCATTTTCATATCCATTCGGATCGGAAGCTACTGTTCCAGGCTTCTCGTAACCGATGGATGCAACGGTTGCTGAATTGTTCAAGTTAAGTGGCACACCGGCCGGAATTCCGTCGAAATACAATTGAGCCACCCCGCGTTTGCCGTTTGTCAGGTATCCAAACCTCACCTCGTAGGTCCCGGCTGGGATTGGGGGCAAGGTGATGGTGAAGTCATATAGGCTACCGGAAGCCGCACTCAAGAAGATTTCGTCCCCTTCGTAATCCTGAAACTTATGGTATCCGGGCAAATACCCTACAACAGTCTGTTCCGAAGACTGAATCCGGTCTATATATCCTCTGGGCAAGAGCACGTTCAAACTCGGAGAATTATAGAGGTCAGGCACCGTGTTTTGGGCTAAACGACTCCCTCTGAAATCGTTATTGGTGAGTTCGGGAAAAAAGCTTGCCGCATCAAACCGGAGGCGCTTGGTTGAAAGTTCGTTTTCAACAGCCTTACTGTACACCAGCATTCCATCAATTTCGTGAAAGACACCGTTGGTGGCATCATTCTCGATGGTGTCCAAATTCAAAGTAATTGACTGACCTGTTTCACGGATATAATTGAATATGTTTGTTTTATTCAGCAGCCTGTCTTTTTTCACCTCGATGAGCGTGTTGGGACACATAGTCTCGATGTATTCGTACATATCCTGTGTCTTCAACATGTGTTGGGTATCGTAAAGGTCAATGAAGCGGTTGCGGCTCAACTGCTTATTGATAAGGTGATAAGCAACAAACCGGTTGAGGCTGTTCCTCCGGTCAGTAACGTCGGTGATGCCCGCATCTTCCGGATAAACCTCGTCATAGATCTGAGCAGCATAGCGTTTCAGGCTTTGCATGTCGGTGATGCCGTTGCTGTTCATCGTCTCATTTTTTTCAACCAGTATCGTGTAGCCATATTTCCTGGCAGGAGGAACTATTTCGTAATACCACGAATTTTGCTCCAAAGGCACCTTGACCAGATGTTCAAAATCGGCGGAGTGATAGCTGTCATCCCTGATAAGCAATAAAGAGTCGGCCAGTTTTGTCTCGATCAATGCGTTATAGAACAACGAATACTTAGGCATCTTCGAAAGAGCCTCAACGATCCCGTCGTGAGTCGGGTTCAAAACCTGATTGATGACGTGCATCACCCCGTTGTGAAGTTCTATGTCCTTGGTGACAATCATCGCTGTGTTGTCCACAAAAGTTCCAGCACCGCTGTATGATATGGAAATGTATCTGTCGCTCATAGACAGTGACGGCAACCGACCATTCACAAACTGCGCATAAGAGATCGCCGTTCCGTTTATGATGTGGTCGTAAGCAATAATCTTCAGCGAATCGGATGGGAAGTCGGCCAATGACTTTTTACCGCGTAGCTTATAGAAATCATGCATCGCTTGGTTGGTTGGGGCAAAACATGTATAAGTTCCATACGATTTGAGCAGCCCGATCACCTTGGTAGTGTCCAGCAATCTTGAAAATTCGGAAAAATTACTCGAATCGTTCAAGTACTGGCCAATCATCTGGTCAGTGAAGGTATAGAGGTTCTCATTCGCAATTTTATCCGAGTTACAGGCATAAAAGGCCGGCAACATCATCGCTGCAACGGCTATTGCCATAAACCAGCGATTCTTTATTGATCCAAGTGATAGAAAATTATTTTTCATTGTTACCTGTGTTTTATTCGTTTATCTGTTTGAAGACGAGGTCGTCTTGTAATAAGGATTCTGAACCAACTTGGCATTGGTCTTCAAGTCGCCATCGCTAATCGGGAAGTACAAGGCATCAAGCACAGGCACTCCAAGCGAAGAAGTGGCACCAGAAGCTTTGCGATCCATGTAGTCATTGATGTTGCTCGTGTTGCCATCCCTGCGGGCCATGCGAAGCAAGTCGAACCAGCGCTTTCCCTCGAAAAGGAGCTCCCTCTGACGTTCGCGCATCACCAAATTACGCTTATCGCTGAGAGTGGGATAGTTGGCAATATCCAGATCCGCGGCTTCCGCATTCGAGCGTTTGTAAACGGTGTTCACCAATTCCAAGGCAGCCTTGTAGTTCGGGAGATTGGGAGTGAGATCGATAAGCTTGTTGTTGATCTCCACCAACGCTTCTGCTTTCATCAGCATCACATCCGATAAGCGGTAGATAATCCAGTTGGATGTGTTGGTGCGGTAAAGATAAGTA
>MKRS01000889.1 GCA_001897035.1 Bacteroidales bacterium 45-6 | reverse complement strand
CCGGGGGCGGCGGTGATCTCGTGCCGCTCGGGCTCGCCGCCTATTGGATGACCGACAAGGGAGTGGTATGCAACTGGGGAGCAACCGGTTTCACACTTTATGCAGAGACAAGCATATCGGATCATGTGCTGAACATTGGCCGCGCTCCAGGCTTAGCTTCCGGAAACAAATACACCATCAGTGTAGGATACAAGGATACCGGCGATGCTTCCAAGTTCTTCCGGTTCATCATAACAGCGACATTAGAATAGCTTCGTGCAATATTATTCAGGAGGGAGCAACAAAAATTAGTTGCATCCCTCCTCTTTGTCATATCGCAGTATTGTGACAGCACCAATGCGATCTACAATCGTCCTTCATAAACAAAATAGGATATAATTTACAAACAACAAGAAAGTTATGACCAAAATCAGGCTCCCTGTCTTGTGTTTTCTCTTATCCGTTGCGACCAGTTTTAGCTATCCGCAGCAGCAATTCAACAGTTCGGCAACAGGAAATCCCCTTTTGCCGGGCTATTTTGCAGACCCTACGGTAAAGAAATTTGGAGATTTTTATTACATTTACGCCACGGCGGACGGCATCAAACTCGCCTCCGGCGAACCGCAAGTGTGGATCAGCAAGGATTTCAAGAATTGGACAAATCGAATGATAGAACTCGACATCCCCCAAGGCCTCAACAATTGCTGGGCGCCGGATGTCGTTTGCATCAACAACAAATACTATTATTTCATGGGCAATTGTGAAAGAGGCTGCAACATCTACGGCTATGTTTCCGATTCTCCCACCGGGCCTTTCAAGCCTATCAAGGATGGCAATCCGGTGATTCCGGCAGGAACTTCCCGCGAAAACCTTCCGGCTCTGGATGCCCAATACCTGATGGATGATGACGGCTCGGTATATTCCTATTTCGGCACCTGGTGCACCTCTTTCGGGGGCATGGGTGTGGTGAAAGTGGATCCGCAGGACATGTTTACGATTCAAAAAACAGGATTCATCCCGATAAACCAAATACCAAAGGCCTTCGAAGCAGCCTATCCTTTAAAACACAACGGAAAATATTTCCTGATGTATTCTTCAGGCGATTGCCGGCTCAGTTCCTATGCGGTTCATTACTCGGTGGGTGACAGTCCGATGGGGCCTTTTCGTCCGGGCAAAAACAGCCCCATATTGAGCAGCAACCAAGACGGAACGATCGACGGACCTGGCCATCATTCGGTTCTGAAGGTGGGCGATCAATATTATATCGTTTACCACCGGCACGACAACCCGCACAGCACCAACGGGGAATTCCGCCAGGTGTGTGTGGACCAATTGGTGTTTTCGAACGACAGCACCCTTGAAAAAGTAATCCCGACACATGTCGGTATAAACCTCCCGAGTGCGAATGAGGCCTTGGACTATGCCTATCGGGCCACTGCAACCGCCAGTTCGACCTACCGCCTAAAATCCCTGCCAACCGTTTACAGCCCAGCAGGACACGATTACCTGTATTCGCCAGAGAATGTAACGGATCGCCACAACGGGACACTGTGGAAGGCGGCCAAAGCAGCCACTCCGCAATGGATCACCATCGACCTGAAAACGGAGCGGAAAATAGAACAGATTTTGACTGAATTTGAATACCCCACATGGTATTACCAATATAAAATTGAGGTATCGAAGGACAACATCCATTGGAATCTCTTTGCCGACAGAACGGCAAACCGCACTCCCGGCTGCCCGATGGTTGACAGCCATTCGGCTACGGCCAGGTATATAAAACTAACAGTCACCGGCACCCAAAAACAAGGAGCAATCCCGGCAATCTGGAACATAAAAGTATATGGATCGCCGATCGATCTACCTGAGGTTGACAACAAACCTTCCTCGGAAGGGCCTGCTGTCCGGGTGAAAGGTGAATTGCTCGTTTCACTGGATGCAACAACGATCCCGTTGGGCAAGGTGAAATCGCTAATCACTAATCAAGCAGCACTCAAAGGACATTTTATAAATCATGGAACTCCCATTGTGGAAAATATACAAGGGAAAAAAGCAATTCGTTTTGATGGAAATTCGTATCTGAAACTATCTGTGAAAGCTCCCCTATCCCTCTCGTGGAATTCTCCTTACACGGTTTCGGTGTGGGTGTTGAATCCAGGAGTAGGACTTGGCGAATGCCTCGTGGCCTGGAATAGCAGGGAAAACATGCTCCAGTCTTCTTATGCCGCATTGATGTACGGAAAATCGAACTTTGGTGCCATGGCACACGGTGACGGTGCTGTGGATCTACCCTTCAAGTCGATTCCCGAAAGAGGAAAATGGCACCAAGTAACAGTTACCTTTGATGGAGCATTGGAGAACGTGTATGTGGATGGCAAATTGAATACGCAGCAACCCCTGACCCTCTATGTGCAAAACGGCGACATACTGATCGGGGCTTCCGGCGAAGAATCCGAAAATTTGACCGGCTACATTGCTTCGGCAAAGCTTTACAACAAAGCATTGACTTCTGCCGAGGTGAACGAGCTATTTCAGAAATCATCCTCACATTCAGCAAGAAAACAGAAGTAAGTTATTTTTAAACGCTAAGCAGCTAAGCAGCAAAGGTATATTTTGCCTGCTATATAAATGATGAATGATAAATGATGAATGATAAATGATAGAATTACAGGATCACTTGGTCACATTTTCTCACGCAGAGAGCGCCGAGTTTTTTCGCAGAGGACGCAGAGCTTCTTTTAATTACTGAATCATTTGTTCACATTCTTTGTTCGATTTTTGCGACAACAGATCATTCTTATTACTTAATCTAAATAAACACTCTATTGTTATGAGAAAGTTACTAACCATTGGCCTGGCATTTTCGTTTTTTGCCGTTCAGGGGCAACCCAAAAGGAATGCGGGCTACCCCATTTCTCCGGTACCGTTTACTTCGGTGAAAGTAAACGATACCTTCTGGGGACAACGGCTCAAGGCCAGCCGCGAAACCACCATCCCTCTGGCCTTCAGCAAGTGCGAAGAAACCGGCCGCTACATGAACTTTGTCCATGCGGCCCATCCGAGCGACACCATCAAGGTGGGAGGATATTCTTTCGACGACACCGACGTATATAAAACCATTGAAGGGGCAAGCTACTTGCTACAAACCTATCCCGACAAAAAACTGGAACAGTACATCGACAGCGTACTCCGCATCGTGGCGGCAGCACAAGAACCCGACGGCTATCTCTACACGGCACGAACCATGAACCCCAAGCATCCCCACGAATGGGCTGGCACCAAACGTTGGGAAAAGGAGGAGGATCTGAGCCACGAACTCTACGACCTCGGCCACATGGTGGAGGGAGCCATCGCCCACTACCAGGCTACGGGAAAAACCACTTTCCTGAATATTGCCAAAAAATAT
>MKRS01000888.1 GCA_001897035.1 Bacteroidales bacterium 45-6 | reverse complement strand
CTCTGGCTCGAAACGCCTACTAACCCTACCTTGAAGATATCTGATATTGAAGCTATCGCCGGTATCGCTAAATCCAATAAATGCCTGCTTTGTGTAGACAACACTTTTGCATCTCCGGCATTACAACATCCTCTTACGCTTGGCGCTGATATTGTGGTGCATTCTGCCACCAAATATCTTGGCGGGCATAGCGACCTGATAGCAGGACTGGTCATCACCCGGGAGAAAGAGCTTGGAGAAAAAATAAAATTCATTCAGAATGCGAGCGGGGCTATACTTTCTCCTTTTGACAGCTGGCTGGTGATCCGTGGTATTGAAACGTTGCATCTTCGTGTGAAGCAACATTGTGCAAATGCTCAGGCGGTGGCAGAATATTTACAGACACACCCTGCCGTGGGTAAAGTGTATTATCCCGGATTGAAAGATCACTTCAATCATATTGTTGCGGCGAAGCAGGCCAATGGTTTTGGGAGCGTTGTTTCTTTCACATTAAAAGAAGATACGGTTGCTGCGGCTAATGCCTTCGTGACTTCCACAGCATATTTTAAGCTCGCAGAAAGCCTGGGAGGGGTTAAAAGCCTCTTGTGTCATCCCGCACAAATGACGCATAAGTCTATTCCTGAAACAATAAGAAAGGTATCCGGTGTTGCAGACAGTCTTATACGATTAAGCGTGGGACTGGAAGATGTGGATGACCTTATTGACGATTTAAAAAATGCATTTGCTGTAATTGAAAGTCATGCAAATAAAAAAAGACCAGAAGCAGTGGCGGTATAGTTTAATGAAAAAATCAGCAGGAAAAAATTGTTTTATTTGAATAGTCTACTAAATTTGTAGGCAAATTGATAATTCGATGTTAAACGCTTTGCATTTCAATCCGCTTTTTTCCTGTAATAAGGTATTTGCAAATTCCTGTTTGCATTGTTGCAGCTAAGACAGGCTTAGTATCTTCCGGCTTTAATAAACCACCACCATTTATTCCGCCGAAATTTTATATATCCCCTGCAATGGGTAAACGTTATTTATTTTCTGGAGCCCCCTGCCGGGTTCAGAATATTATGGTGGTCATATATTTGGTAACCTTCGACAGAGGGGCTTCAGAAAAAAAACAATGCTAAGTCAAACGTGAAATGTGAAAGTTCGTTTCACGTTTCTCATCTCACGTTTCACGAACCTGAAGATAGTACTTCTGTGGATAGAATTGGTCAAGAGAATGTTAACCGGTTTTCCTTTACTGTTTAGGCAAAAAAAAATAAAACAAAAGCCTATAAAATTAGTAGACTAAAAATTTGGAAGTAATATTACAACAGTATAGCTTTGCATCATCTAATTAATCACCACCATTAGTTAGTTAATTTATACAGAAGAAGGGAGAGTCAGGCTCTGCGAACTTCTGGCAACTTCCGGCAAGGATAAGTGCCCAACCTGGTCTAAACAATATTTAGAAACTATAAATTGACTACATCATGTATTCAGCTTCAGATGTTCATTTTATGTCAGGCTCTCCGGAGCGTTGTTGACGTAAACCAGTATTGATTTTACCTGTTTGTATCGGTATAACCTGATGTAGGTAGGCTTTTATTTTGCTTCTCTGTAAAAGCTTTCCTGTAGGTGTCTTGTGCCTGATGAGGCAGCGTATTGTCAACAGGCATCCCCCGATAAACCGGTACAGTCTCTTTTAATATTCAATAAGCACAGTTCAAGTTTAATTTTTAGCGCATGAAGTTTTTTTACAGGCCATTATTGATCAGGGTATTTGTTTTTATCGGTATTTATTTTTATTGCACGGGAGCGCAGGCACAGCACCGCATTATTCACGGTTATATTATTGATGATAATAATCACGAGCCGGTGGCTGGCGCCGTAATAGGAGAGAAAGGGCATGATAATACAGTGCTGAGCAATGCTAATGGTTTTTTCTCGTTGCATACTTTGAATGCGCTTCCGGTAACGCTTGTTATAAGCGCTGTGGGTTATAAATCCGTTGAAGAAAAATTGTATGCGTTGCATGATACGGCTACCATCTCACTTTCCCGGAATATTAATGTGCTGAATGAAGTAGTAGTGGTAGGATATGGCACTCAGCGAAGAAAAGATCTGACCGGCGCAATAGCTTCCGTATCCAAAAAAGTGCTGGAATATAATGTTTCGCCGTCGGTAGATGCATTGTTGGGAGGAACAGTAGCAGGCGTAAATGTTACGCAATCCTCCGGGCAACCCGGCGCTCCCGCAACGATCCGTATAAGAGGAGGCAATTCAGTGAATGCGAGCAACAATCCTCTTTTTGTGATTGACGGATTTCTTTACTTCAGTGATAACTCTTCCACTAAGGTGGGTATGGGAGCCATTGAAGGTGAGCTCAATCCGCTTTCTTTTCTTAATCCGGGAGATATTGAATCCATTGAGGTATTGAAGGATGTATCAGCCACTGCTATCTATGGCTCGCGGGGATCAAATGGTGTGATACTGATTACTACCAGGAAAGGCAAAAAGGAAGGAAGCGCTATAGACTACCAGTATTCCTTCGGCGTAGCTAATTCAGCTAAGCAGCTCGACCTGCTGAATGCAACACAATGGGCGCGCCTGCAGAAAGATTATTTTCTGAATAAGCCTGGATATACTGATCAGCAGATTTCCCGGTTGGGAAAAGGATATGACTGGCAAGAGGCTGTTTTGCAAACCGGTCTCACACAAAACCACTCTCTTTCGGTAAGTGGCGGTGACGCAAAATCACAGTACTTCTTATCTGCCAATTATCTGGACCAGGAAGGAGTTGTTTTAAATTCGGGCTTTAAACGGTTTGTTGGCAGGGCAAATTATGATCGCACTATCGTACAGGGACTGAAGGTAGGGATCAGCCTGACAGGAAGCAAAAGCACACAAAATACGCTTACTACTTTTGAGGAAGTTAACTACAACAGCTCTCCTTATTCTGCAGGTATTACCAATTCCCTGACATACGCCTTGTATATGCCGCCGGTGGTACCGTTTTATACATCAGCCGGAGCATATAATTTTAAAAATCCTTTTGAATATGCGTATCTAAGAGAGGGCGATACTACTGCCAACCCGATAGCAGACCTCTTAAAGAGCACAGCGCAAACAATATATTCCTCTGTTTTGGCAAATGCTTACGCCCAATATAAGACGAGAGGAGGAATAACGGCAAAAGTAAGTGTGGGCAGCAACCTGGGGTATACAACGCAAAATTATTTTTCTCCTTCTTATACTGCTATCGGGCTTGAGCCCAAAGGTATAGGTGGCATTGGTAACAAAAGGTCAGAGATACTGCTTAACGAATATACCTTATCCTATGCGAAGCAGATAAATGATATCCACGCATTCGATATTTTGGCAGGGTATACTTTCCAGCGTACAAAAACCA
>MKRS01000887.1 GCA_001897035.1 Bacteroidales bacterium 45-6 | reverse complement strand
ATGGATCTTATTTATTCTCTTCATGGTGAATTTCTATTTGTTTAAAATTTTAAATTCATTTGCAATGTGTAAACTCTTTGCAGGGGATACCTGGAACCGTTGGAAGAGGCTTGGGCCGGGTCGAACAGCTTCACCTTATCCCACACGTGGAGGTTTTCACCGATCAGGCTGAAAGTGGCACCACTGACACCTATTTTTCTCAAGAAGCTGGCTTTGGTTTGATAAGACAATTGCACATTGCTCAAACGCAGGTAACTTCCGTCGTTCAACCAGAAAGTAGAGTTCCGGTTGTTGTTGGCATTTCCCCCATAGGTCAGGCGTGGAAAACGTGCATTGGGGTTTTCGGTGGAAGGATCTCCGGAGATTGAAGCAGGAGTCCATCGGTTGGACTGTACAGCCACAATGTCAAGGATGTTCCCTGTTTCTTTTCCCGAGAAAGGGAAGAAGCCATTGCCTCCGCTGAAATATTTCACGCGGCTCACCCCTTCGAACAAGGTGCTCAGGTTCCAGTTTTTCCAATTCACCTCTAAGGCAAAACCGTATTGGATCTGCGGAGTGCTGGAATAGCCCAAAGGCACCACGTCGTAATCGTCCACCACGCCGTCTCCGTTCACATCCTTGTACTTGATGTCTCCCGGCAACACTTCGCCAGTGAAAGTTTGTCTCGGGCTGTTTCTCACATCCTCTTTGTCCTTGAACAATCCCAAGGCGATCAACCCTCTGTTGACTCCCCATTGGCTGCCAACGGTTGACTGATATGGATAGCGCACGATCGATTCTTCGTATTGAACAATCTTGTTCTTGGACTGAGTGAAATTGCCGCGCAAGACGAAATAGGAATCCTTGTTGATTGTCTGCGTATATGAAATGTGACCATCGATACCCCAGCTTTTCATTTTGCCCACATTGGCAAAAGGCAACGACACCAACCCCATTTCGTCGGGAATGCTTGCACGTTGCTGATAAATGCCCGAACGAACATCCCGGTAGAAGTCAATGGTGAGGTCAAATTTGTTTTTCAGGAATTTCGCGTCGATACCAAAGTTTGTCTTGGTGGCAGTTTCCCACTTCAGGTTGCTCGATCCCACCTGTGTTTCGGTGTATCCGGGTCCCGAATTCCAGATTGAACCTCCTGACTGCCCCATCAAGGTGAGGTATGGGAAACGGGTGTTCATGCGGTCGTTACCCACAGTTCCATACGATCCCCTGAATTTCAAGAAATCCAAAACAGGAACCAATTGCTGAATGGCTTTATACTGCGTAGGCACCCAACCCAAAGAGATGGCAGGGAAAATACCAAATTTTTTCCCGTTCTCGAAAGCTTCTGAACCTGTGTAGCCGACATTTCCTTCCACGAAATAGGTATCCTTGTAAGAATAGGTGGCACGGCTCGAAAGACCGATATACCGTTTCGGGATGGCCGCCAAGTCGGTTTTGTTGATGGAACTGATGTAATCTTCCATGTAATAGTGCAACAAGCCGGTCACACGATGATCCTTTCCAAACAGGCGTTCGTAGTTGGTGCGGGCTTCGAAGTAGAACTTACGGTTGATTTCGGTAGAAACTCCATAAGAAGGTTCGGAAGCATCCCTTTTCTTTTCCAACGCCAGCGAGCCGTCGCGGTTTCTGAGTCTGGCGTAGTACAAAGCAGGGGCTTTTCCTCTATTGGACCACATTTCGTTGTTTGAGTTCATGTTGAAAAGGGCTGTGAAGTTAAGTCCTTTTGTTATCATGCCCAAGTTTTGCTGGAACTGCACATTCAGGTTGTTCGTATTGCGATAGTATTTCCTATATCCGGTGTGGTTTAGTAACACGTAAGGGCTGATCTGGTCATTGTTGGATCCATAAGCCGGCAATTGTCCGGTGGAGAACACGATGGGGACAAGCACCGGGGTCATGTTCGCCTGGGCATCCCACAGGGCCTGGCTGTCGTTGCCGAATCCCGGGTAATTTTGATTAACCAAAACTGTTTCAAGCCCCAATGTCAGGATAGAACTTTCGGTGAGGTTTATTTCCACGTTTGCCCGAAAATTATATTGCTTGTAGCCTACATTGGTGTCGTATTTGTTGATTCCCTTGTCTTGCTTGAGTAATGCATCCTTGTTCAAAACGCCCAAACTCATGTAGTAGCGTGCCACCTGGCCTCCACCGGAAGCACTCAAGTGGTATTGTTGGTTCCAGGTGTAATCCTTCAGGATAACGTCCCTCCAGTCCACATTGGGATGCAAGTCGGGATCGAGCCCGTTTTTGAACAACGTCAAATCGACAGAATTGTAAATAGGGTCGATGCCACGCGACATAGCGGCCTCATTGGCCAGGGTCGCATATTGATTGGCATCCACATATTTGGGCATACGGGGAGAATAAGATACACCCACGTTAGCTTTGACATTGATCGACAACTTACCGGCATTTCCCTTTTTGGTCGTTACCAAGATCACCCCGTTGGCACCCCGCACACCGTACACGGCTGTGGCGGAAGCATCCTTCAAGATGGTGAAGCTTTCGATGTCTTCAGGGTCGAGGGTGTTAATATTTCCTTCCACTCCATCAACAAGCACAAGCGCGCTTGATCCCGCACCGAACGTGCTGATACCGCGAATCCAGAACTGGGAAAAGTCTTGCCCAGGCTCGCCGCTTCGCAGCACCGAGATGATACCCGGCACACGTCCGCCAAGCATGTTGGCGATCGAAGTAGCAGGCACTGTCAGGTCTTTCACGTCCACGTTTGTCACGGCACCCGTCACGGAAAGCTTTCTCTGCGTGCTATGCCCCACAACCACTGCTTCGTCAAGCTCGTTGACTATTTCCCTGAGCACAATCTGGGTCTTTTCGTTCGACTTAGTGACTTTCAGTTCTTTCTTTTCGAAACCAATGATAGAGAACACGAGGGTTTGGCCTGCGCCCAAACCTGTGATTTTGAAACGCCCGTCCAAATCGGTTATGAGCCCTTTCGAGGGATTCTCCTTCACGGTCACCGAAACTCCGACCATCTCCTCTCCTTTCTCGGACATCACTGTTCCGCCCACTGTCAAGCCAGATTGGGAGTAGGCCGGAATATGGCAAAAAAACGCCACTACAAAAAGTGCAAGTGCAATTATATGTTTATTCATTGTAATCCTATTAATATTTTCATTACTAATGTTATTTGTCACTCGATGGAGAGCTTCCTTACCGTGCGGTCGTTGCCACCGGCAATGATGTAGTTGCCGTCGGAATCAATCGAGAGATTGCGGGGCGTATTGAAGGTCGCTTCCAATGGATCGCCATTCACCAAGGGGTTGATGCTGTTGGGGTTTCCGGCTACCAGTTCCACGGCATCTCCAACAATCCGGTAGATGCAATGTCCCGTTCCTGTCCATGCATTCGGCCCTTTGTTGCAAACTAACAGTTCGCCATCT
>MKRS01000886.1 GCA_001897035.1 Bacteroidales bacterium 45-6 | reverse complement strand
TTCCATCCGGTCGGGTCTGAAGTCGCGTGAGAGCATGGTTCCCGAAACGTCGAGCGCCATGATGATGTCGATGCCCTCGGTGTCTGATTTCTCCCAACTGTTCACTGCCTGAGGCCTTGCCAGTACAACGATGACTAAGATGATGGAAATCAGGCGCAGGAGGAAGGGAAGGTGCCGCAACCGGGTGCGCCAGCCCGACGGGATGTTGTCGAAAGCGGATGCCGTGGACAAATGGAACGTGGCTTGCGTTTTCCTCAATTTGATGATGTACCACGCTACGAGCGGCACTATCAATAACAAAAGAAACAGGTATATGGGATTTGCAAATGTCATAATACAATCTTTTTATAGGGATTCAGGAATGAATTAGAAAACTGTTTTCTTATTTTTTCGTTTCCTCTTTTTCTGTTTCCCCCTCGTTCGCCTCCGAATCTTCGGGAGCTGCCACTTCTTCTATCTTTGTTTGGTTGATGTATAAATAGGCGTTCATCAAGCTCAGGTCGTTTTCATCGGGCAAGGGCTTGTATTTTGCGAATTTCACCAAGTCGGCCAATTTCAGGATCTGTTTTAGCCCGTCCAACGGCGATTCGGTGTCGGTGACTAATTTCAGCGAGCTGAGAATTTCGTCCGATGTTTTCTCGAATGAACTCACTCCATAGCGGTTTTCGATGTATTCGCGTAAGATGTCAGTTAATTCGGTAAAGTATTCTTTTTCAAGTCCTTGTTGCCATATTTTCTTTGACCTGATTTCATCCAAAGCTTGCATAGCCAATATGTGCGGAGGAAGTACAACTTTGGGACGGAAATAGTAGCCTTTTTCTTTCTTCCGTTTGTAGAGGATGTATGCGGCCACAAGCAACGCCAGGAGCAGGACAATGAGTAGTGCCCACAGGAAATAGATGATGAAATCGGTCCAGACGAAAGGCGCGCTCAGCACGTCCTTGATGTCGTGAAGTTTCAATTTCACAAAATCGAGTGGCTCGCTCTTGCCTTTTATCTGTGCCAAATATTCTTTGGTGGGCGACGACAGATCTACGGACTTCACTTTTAGTCCGAATCCATTGGTCTTTAAGGTGTCTTTTCCTGCAAGAATCGCGATGTAGGTGATGTTGTATAAGGTGGAGTCAAAAGATGTGATGATATACTTTTGGCTGATCGTCATCACTCCGTGTGCCGTTGTGGTATCGGGCTTGAGCATTCCCAACACCTCGATCCCTTCCACCAACTTTCCTTGAAAAACGGGAAAGGTGACCCGCTCGCCAACGGGAGCGATGGCTTGCAGGCTGAGGACAGCTTGCTGTCCGATTTTTATTTCGGAAGGATCCACCTTGGCGCTTACCGTTGTTCTTTGCGCATCTGCATGTTGGATGCTTAGGAAAGCGCAGAGCAGGATTGCTAAGTATAAGACTCCATTAACTTTCTTTCTTGTCATAATCTCAAGGAGGTTAGTCCATTTAGTTTGGAACATATTCAAATGCTCGGTTTGATTATAGCTTGTAGTGGAGGCATCAGCTTCTTTTCTTGAACAGCAGGAGCAATGCTTTCACGTAATCTTCGTCTGTCCTCACCGACACGCTGTCCACGCGGCTTCGGTTGAACGAGTCCTGCATCTTGCTTTGCCGCGTGCTCCACCAGTTTTGATAAGACTCGCGTACTTTCCGCTGCGAAGTGTCGATCCAGCGTTCGGCGCCGGTTTCCGCATCTTCTATCTTCATCAGTCCCACATTGGGCAGGGAGGTTTCCAACTTGTCATAGACCTGTACGGCCACAATGTCGTGCTTGCGGTTGGCGATGGTGAGCGCATCCTTGTACTCCTTGCTGTCGATGAAGTCCGAAATAAGGAAAGCGGTGCATCGTTTCTTGATGGCGTTGGTGAGAAATTTCAAGGCCATTTGCAGGTCGGTCTTCTTGTTTTCCGGTTCAAAGTTTATTAGCTCGCGGATGATAAACAGGATATGCTTCTTCCCTTTTTTGGGGGGGATGAATTTTTCGATCTTGTCCGAGAAAAAAATGACCCCGATCTTGTCGTTGTTTTGAATCGCCGAAAAGGCAAGCGTGGCTGCAATCTCTGTCACATAGTCGCGTTTCAACTGGTTCACCGAACCGAATCCCTGACTGTTGGACATGTCGATCAGCAACATGGAAGTCAGTTCGCGCTCTTCTTCAAACACCTTGATGTAGGCTTTGTTGTGCCGAGCTGTCACATTCCAGTCGATGTCGCGAATGTCGTCACCGTATTGGTACTCTCTCACTTCCGAGAAAGCCATGCCGCGCCCCTTGAATGCCGAGTGGTATTGTCCGGCAAAAATATTCCGGGACAAACCTCTCGTCTTGATCTCTATCCGGCGGACTTTCTTTAATAGTTCGGTTGTTTCCATGCTTTTACAGTTAGCAGTTAGCAGTCATCAGTTATCAGTCGTTTTTGTTAATTCGGGATGTTTTCAGAATAGAGAATAGCATTTTGCTTATTTCGTCGGCATCTGTGAAGATATCTTCATAGAAGTTTGAAGGGATAAATCCAGTATCTTTTAATAGAGACAACCAATATTTGGTTTCCAGAATCTCCTTGTATGCTATGCTTATCTTGGCTGAAAAATCGACATCCGATATAGCACCGTTAGCTTCGGCAACGTTTGCCCCTACAGAAGTCCCGCTCCTCAATAATTGTTTGGATAAGATAAATTCTTGCTTTTCGTTCAAAAACTTGTAAGCATTCACTATTCGTATAGCAAACGCATACGCCTTCTCATACACAAGACTATTTTTTATCATAGAAACAATGGATCTGAATAAGTCCGAACTTTTTGAAATAAATAGTTGCTAACTGATGACTGCTAACTGATTACGGTACTTCTACTTTGTTCAATATCTCGCTGATGATTTCGTCCACCGAAGTGTTGGTCGCTTCCGCTTCGTAAGTCAGACCGATGCGGTGGCGTAGCACGTCGTGGCACACGGCACGGATGTCTTCCGGAATCACGTAGCCCCTGTGTTTGATGAAAGCGTAAGCACGGGCGGCCAATGCCAAGCTGATGGAGGCACGGGGCGAAGCTCCGAAACCGATGAGGCCTTTCAACGAGCCTAAGTTGTTTTCTTCCGGGAAACGGGTGGCGAAAACAATGTCAACGATATATTTTTCAATTTTTTCGTCCAAATACACATCGCGTACCACTTCGCGGGCAGAAATAATTTCTTCTGCTTTCAACACTGGTGCCAGCGTTTCGTATGCCGCGCTGATGTTTTGGCGGAGGATACGTTTTTCTTCCTCTTTGGTCGGATAATTGATCTGCACCTTGAGCATGAAACGGTCCACCTGCGCTTCGGGCAGGGGATAAGTACCTTCCTGCTCAATCGGGTTTTGCGTCGCCATCACCAAGAATGGCTTGGGAAGAGGATAAGTCT
>MKRS01000885.1 GCA_001897035.1 Bacteroidales bacterium 45-6 | reverse complement strand
AGACATCGGACATTCCGTATTGGCACACGCTAAACACGATGTCGCGGGGCTGCTGACGCAACAAATCGCCCATCCCTTTAAATGGCTTAACGGCTGTTTCCAGTACATTCCCGCCCTTGTAAGACAAAGACGAAACTTTCGACGGGTCATTCTCCGGCAAACCCTCAAGAACGTTGCCGTAGCTGCACCAGTCGTATTTCAGGTAGTCGAAACCCCATTTGGCATAACTTTCGGCATCCTGCTTTTCGTAGCCATAGCTTCCAGCGCATCCGCCGCATGTCCATGGACCGGGACTGGAGTAAAGCCCAATTTTAAGGCCAAGGCCATGCACATAATCGGCCAACCCTTTCATGTCGGTGAACCGTGAGTTGGGTACAATGTTGCCCGCCTCGTCACGGAATTTGCCGCGCAAGGACTGATCCTTGGAGTCGCGGTTGTTTTCCCAAAAGTCGTCGATGTTGATATACGTCCAGCCATGATTGATGAGCCCGCTGCTAACCATGGCATTGGCTGCCCGCTTTACCTTGTCGGTCGACACCTCCTGGGCAAAGCAGTTCCAACTGTTCCACCCCATCGGGGGAGTGAGGGCGATGCGGTCGCCACAGACGATGCGGAACTTCCGCTCGGCGGAGCCTTTGGCATTCTTTGCTTTCAACACAAGGTTGTAGGCTCCGGCTTTGGCAAGCTTTCCGGTAATGATTCCGGTTTTCGGATCCATTTTCAAACCTTTGGGCAGATTTACAGCCGAAAAAGTCATGGGTCTGTCGCCGGTAGCCGTAGCCATGAACTGGAACGGCGAACCCGGGCGCACACCAAATACTTTGGCTCCGGTAATTTTTGGCGAAGCCGCAGGCTTGGGTGTCAGAATATATATTTCGGAAGATACGGGATTGTATGTTTTAAGTGTAGTCACACCCGTCGTTTCAAACTTGGCATCCACCCAATCCACGTGGTCGTAATAATTTCCATTGCCGCCGTCGGTGACGACCAACTCCAGTTTTTTCACGCCGTCAAGTTTCACAGAGCAAGGCTTGGCCTCGTCGCCCAGACGCATTACCCCGCTGCGCCACAACTGCTTGCCATCGCCATTGATGATAAATTCGGCTGCAGGCTGCTGCCCCTTCACTTCATCGTCGATGCCGACCAATGCCGTGAAGAGCGTAGCTTTTCCGTCAAGGATGATGGTCAACAAACTCTCGGAATGGCTGCCAAAGCCGCGTTCAAATGTCTTTCCGGCAATGGTGAGCGGCCGGCCGTCCACCGTTTTGTTGCTTCTCGGCGTTCCATAGCCTTGAGTAGCGGCGCTCAAATCCAATTGATCGAGCCACACGGTTTGCGCACTTGTTGTCTGAACACCCAATAGGGCTAATAATACAATGATTCCTAAAATAAACGGTTTCATCCTTTTTCCTTTTTCCATCTGTATATGATTCATTTTTTACGATATTTCACAACAATATGTCAATATGATAATGTGCCAATATGCTAATGTGCCAATGAGAGAATTAGCGAATTCGGAATTATCTAAAAATCCAATAATCAAAATTAAACAATTCGCGTCCAGCGGTAATATTTTGGCCATTAAAGCAAAAGAAAACGTCGTGCTTTCCCGTTACGGCTTGTTTCAAGTCGGACGTAAATGTCTCAAACTTTTGCCAGCCTCCCGTGCGAGGCAACTGAATAGATGCAACAACCGGTCCGGCGACGCTATCGAGCCGAACATCGAGAATGCCTCCATCCAATCCGGCAGCCAAAGAGGCCGCAAACGACTTGGGCGACTGGCTTCCGAAATTCACTTCGCGCACTTTGATGTAACCTTTCGCCCGGATGCCCGAAACATAGATTCCCACTACCTCGTCTTGGGAGATGGTGCATTTTTGCGACCATGCCATCGTCTCGGCTTCCACACGCTTGTAGGGATTGATCTCGCCTACCGGTTTGGGGCCTTCTTTCGTAGCTGAAACAGCGGGAATTGTTCCATCGGGATTATATGTAAATTGTTCTACGCAAGCCGCTCTGCCATAGCTGCCCCCGTTGGGAAGTAATCCGCTGTGGTAGAACAGGTACGAGTTACCCTTGTAGTCGATGATTCCTCCATGGTTGGTGAAACTGTTCAATTTTTGGTTTTCCATAATTTTCCCTTGGTATTTCCATGGGCCGGTGGCTTCGGCACTCGTGGAATAAGAAAGCGTTTCGCCTCCTTTTCCCATTCCGGCAAACATCATGTAATACAAGCTGTTCCGTTTATAGAACCAAGGTCCCTCCACATACATATCCTTGTTGGGTGCATCTACATTTTTATTTCCCCTCACGCCACCAAACGACTCCACGGTGATTGGCACGGAAACAATATCTCCTGAATAAGAGATCATGTCCTTATTCAGTTTCACATAAAAAAGACCGCCGTTTCCCCAGTAAAGATATGCCTGCCCATCATCGTCGATGTAAACAGTGGGGTCGATATTCGACCAACTCCCGTTCATAATCAAAGGCTTGCCGAGCGCATCCTTGAAAGGCCCAGCAGGAGAATCGGCGACTGCCACCCCTATTGCCATGTCGTTGTTGGTGCTTTGCGCACAGATATACCAATAGAATTTGCCGTTTCGTTCTATACACTGCGCTGCCCAGGCGCGGTCGCGCGCCCATGAAAACGATTCGAGCGAAATGGGCGACCCGTGGTCTGTCCAATTGACCATATCGGTGGATGAAAGCACCCGCCATTTGGTCATATAATAGAAGTCCGTGCCGGGAATGTCATCCCCTACATACGCATATACTGTACCGTTGTACACCATCGGGGCCGGATCAGGACCAAAATGGGTCTGGACGATGGGGTTATCGGCAAAGCTCGCTTGGACCGAAGCTATTGCAATGTACAATATTACAAAAAATTGTTTCATGAGCTATCCTGTTTTTCTAAAATAATTTAATCGTATAGGCGAACGAAGTGTTTTCAGCACTCACTTTGAACCTTTCGAGAGGCTGGGGACCGCAGCTGTTGGATCCTACTCCCAATGTCTTGGTGGAAACGCTCAACACCGTGGCCGAGCTGGCTGGCAAATCGATTTTATATTCCACCGGATACATCTGCTCATCGGTGTGAGGCAAAGCAGCTACCTGCATCAATTTCGCATCCGATTCTACCAACAACGAAGGCATATCCTTGCCACTTAGTTTTGCCCAGCGAACGTCCTCGTGGTTGCCACGCTCCATTGGCTTTTCGTAAGTATATTGCTCGTACACCCCTATCTCATATAGTCCAACTTCGGCGGCTGCCTTGCGGTCGGAGTAGTTTTCGAACGGGCCGCAACCAAAGAAAGTCATCCGGTCGAGCTTTTTGTCGAGCATCATGCGCACGCCAATTTTTGCCAGATTGATGCGGAGTCCCACAAACTCCACTTTATTGTCCACGACGATCGAGCCGTC
>MKRS01000884.1 GCA_001897035.1 Bacteroidales bacterium 45-6 | reverse complement strand
TTCTTGCCTTCCACTGTGAATGAAGAGGGAGGAACGCCGATGTAATGGTTCAAAATTGCTTTGACCGTGGACAGCGCATACTCTTCGTTCCAAGCATTGCTTTGCTTCAGCGACTGGAGAAAGGTGTTGATTTCCTTGAACATCTGTTCGTGCGAATAGAACTTGCGGTTGTCTGGCAAGCCCACGAATTCCGACTGAGGCACAGCACCGTATTGCTTCATGATACGGGCCACGGCATTTGCCTCTGAACCCTCTCCGAGGTTGGATTCGCCCCGTTTCTCAACAAACCGGCGGGCTTTTTCCACGTATTCCCAATACACGGTGTACATCTCCGAGATTTCAACCTTCTTGTTTGTCAAGCGTAACACTTCCGACTCGTAGAAGGAGGTAGTGGAAAAGCACCAGCACGTGCCTGTGTTTCCCTGCGACTTTGTTTTCCGGCTCCAAGCCGTCGTGTAGAGCGAAGGGTCGTTGGGCAAATCCATCTTCGACTGATCCATAATGAGCTGCATGAAAGGCTTTTTGTCTCCCTTTTCGAGTGAATCGTTCACTGCGTTGATGTCTTTCAGGATCGATTCGTAATAGAATCCCTTCCCTTTTTCTTCTACTTTGATGCTTGCCTTGTCGGCGTTCTGCGCAACGGCTGTGGATGCCATGGCAAACAAGCATAAACCTACAATCTTTTGTTTATTCATTTTAAAAAAATAATGGTGGCCATCAGAAAGATGGATGAATGGATTACAAGATTGCAAATTTGTATGTTTTTCTTCGTTTTCCAAAGCAAAATACAATAATTAACGCTATTCTTGTTTCTATATGATCCACCAGCAACCGAATTCCTTTCCTTACGGAAATTGACATACAAACCGAAGCACATCCGAGGCGATCCTCTATTGGCAGAAAACGACGGATTAATGTCATTTCAGACATCAATATAATAACATACCTTTGTAGAGCAAGAAACAACAAGTGTTCAACATCTAAAAAAGTAAAGTTATGATCAAAGTTGCTATCAATGGATTTGGCCGGATCGGGCGTCTGGCTTTCCGCAAAATCACAGAAAATGACCAATTGGAAGTGGTGGCTATCAACGACCTGAGCGCTCCCTCGATGCTTGCCTACTTGCTCAAATATGATTCAGTGCAGGGGACATTCCGCAAGGAGGTGGGCCACACAGAAAATGCGCTGGTGATTGATGGGCATGAAATAGCGGTCTATGCCGAACGTGATCCCCACAAGCTTCCTTGGGGCGATCTTCAGGTGGACCTTGTGCTGGAATGCACCGGAATCTTCGAATCGCGCGAAAAGGCTTCCGCACATCTGGAAGCGGGCGCCAAGAAGGTGATTATCTCCGCTCCGTCCGACAAGGATGTGAAAACAATCGTTTACAACGTGAACCACCACTTGCTCGACGCCGACGACCGACTTATCAGCTGCGCTTCTTGCACCACAAACTGCTTGGCGCCAATGGCCCAAGTGCTGAACGAAAAGTTCGGGATCGTTGCCGGGCAAATGACCACCATACACGCTTATACCAATTCGCAACCGTTGATGGATACGCCCGACCCCAAAGTGAATTACCGGAAATCGCGTGCCGCCGCCGACAGCATTGTGCCTTACACCACAGGAGCTGCCAAGGCAATCGGACTAGTGATTCCTGAACTGAAAGGGAAGCTGGACGGCTCTTCGCAGCGGGTACCCGTTCATTCCGGTTCGGTGGTGGAGCTGTTCACATTCCTCGACAAAACGGTGACTGTGGATGAAATCAATGCCACGATGAAGGCCGCTGCCAACGAATCGTATGGCTACACCGAAGATCCGATCGTGTCGAGCGATGTGATCGGGATAAGCTTTGGCTCGCTTTTCGACGCTACGCAGACCAAGGTTGTGACTGCAGGCGACAAGCAGATGGTGAAAACGGTTTCGTGGTACGACAATGAAATGTCCTTCGTGTCGCAGATGGTGCGCACGGCAGCTTATTTTGGCAAGTTATAATCTTAGATTAGAAGCAAAGCCACGAAACAGCGGAGTTTCTTTTCCTCCGACAGTGGCTTTGTCCCATTTTTTAATAAAAAGAAACAATGAAGAAGATTGAAAAAATTGCAGAAAGCCCGAATTATACGGCGGTGAACCTTGGTGCTTTAAACGGCATCCAGGACTATTCCCTGATCCATCCCGTGAACAAGAGGGAAATTGAAGGAAAGGTGTTTTTAAAAGAGGCCACGAAGTCAACCGGCACGGAGATCTCACTCAACTACCTGCTTCCGCACAGCGAGCAACCGTATTTTCACTTGCACCGGAAAAACGAGGAAACCTACATCATTTTGAAAGGTTTTGGCTTTTTCCAAGTGGACGACGACTGCTTCGAAATCTCCGAAGGGAGCGTGATCCGGGTGGCACCGAGCGGAGTCCGGGGCATCCGCAACGAATCGGACGAGGAGATGATCTATATGGTGGTGCAGTCAAAAGAAAATTCGCTGGAGGAGTACACCACGGACGATGGAGAAAGAGTTCCCCGCGAGCCCAAGTGGAGATAACGGGGATTGCAGAAAATTCAAAAGGCAAGGCTTGCAATGAAGAAGCCTTGCCTTTTTTGCAAAATAACACACCTTTTGCAGCCTAATGGCAAATACAATCAGGTTATTTATTGGGGGTATTCCATTTATACGTCTTATCACATTTGACAGTCAGCGTTTTGTTTCCGCTTTGGATGCGGAAGTCGCCTTGTTCCAAAATCCACTTGCCATCGGCTCCGACAAATGCCAGATCGCTGGCCTTGATGGTCATTGTGACCGTCTTGGTTTCACCGGGCTGGAGCTCCACTTTCTTGAAAGCACGCAACCTGCGGCTCTCAGGAGTAAGCGATGCCACCAAGTCGCGGCTGAAAAGCATCACCGCTTCTTTTCCAACACGCAAGCCTGTGTTGGTGACGTCAATGGAAAAGCGGAGTTCGTCAGTTGCCGTAAACGATGTGGCATTTACCTGGAAATTACTATACTCAAACTTGGTGTAGCTGAGGCCATAACCGAAAGGCCATTGCACAGAAATAACTGCATCGTAGTCGTATGCACCTTCCATCTTGTCTGTCTCCTCGCTCACCCGGTAGTCGTATGTGGTGAGTTCGGCCTGATTGCGCGGATAAGTGTAAGGCATCTTGGCACTGGGATTGACATCGCCAGCCAATATATTGGCCAAAGCGTCGCCGCCGTAATTGCCAGGCAACAGGATGTTGACGATGCCGCTTGCCAACGGCTCAATGTCGTTGATGAGGCGTGGTCTTCCTTCGTTCAGGATGAGGATGATGGGCTTTCCGGTAGCAGCCAAAGCCTTCACAAGTTTGCTTTGGTTGGACGAAATGGCAAGGTCGGAAAGATTACCGGGCGTTTCACAATAAGAATTCTCACCAATGCAGGCAACGATGATAGATCGGAAGAG
>MKRS01000883.1 GCA_001897035.1 Bacteroidales bacterium 45-6 | reverse complement strand
TAAATCCCCTGGTGATCGACCTTTCCGTTGCGGATATAGCCGTCGCCACGCACTTGCGAATAACGCCCATCGAAAGAAAGCCCGTTTTTCAGGATTCCGGTTCCAGCAGAAACGTTATACAGATAAGTATTGTAGCTGCCCAGCGAACCGTTCATCTCGCCATAAGCTTTGGGGCGTGCGCCTGCCGTGTTGAGCGAAATGCTCCCGCCCATGGAGGCCGTCCCGTTGGAAGAAGTACCCACACCCCGCTGCACCTGTATGCTTTGCAAGGCATTGGACACATCCGGGAAATCCACCCAATACACTTCCTGACTTTCAGGATTGTTGAGCGGCATTCCGTTCAAGGTCACATTGATGCGCGAAGCATCTACCCCACGGATGCGGAGAGAAGTGTTGCCCACACCCGAACCATCTTCCGAAAAAGCCACCACCGAAGGCAGCGTTTGCAGGAGATAAGGTATGTTTTTGGCCGCATTTTCTTTCTTGATTTCCTTTTCGTTGAAACTGGAGAAAGCCACGGGTGTATTTTTTCCGGCACGGACGGCCGACACCACCACCTCGTCGAGCTTGACTTGTTTCAAACTGTCGGGTCCGTTCTCGGCCTGAATGGTAGCAGCCAATCCAAGCGCAATGGCGCATAAAGAAGTTATTTTCTGTCTCATGTAAAAAATTTTAATGAAATAAAACAATTACAGAGAGCCTCGGATACGATTTGAGAACAAAAGCAGATGCACAAAAAAGATGCCGCGCGCTAGCAATTATTTTTCTGCAAGATACAATTGTCTCAGGGAGGTTGTTTACAATTCGCCGATGATGAAATCAGCAAATTATGAATATGGAAGATCTATCTTTCCCTCCGCCGGCATTACCCGGATCAGGTCAAATGGGTATGATCTCAGCCCGTCGTATTAAGGCACCCCTTTCGATAATGTCGAGGCAAAGATAGGAATTTTTTTTGTGAAAAGAGAAAACCGATTTTTTTTGACCGCCACGACATCAGGGGGTACTTTGTATATTCGTAACTAAAAATTAAGCCTTCTTATGCTTAGTCCGTTATTATTTTGCTTACTTTGCTGTATATTATCAATAAATCTATTTATTTGAACGATAAATTATCATTTAAAACTTAGATTAAACATTTAACGACATCTATGGGAAAAAATAATATTCCGCATAAATCAAAGAAGAGAAAAGGAAAAGACGACATCGTCCGCTCGGTGGTCAATTTCTTCAACAGCAACACCGCCTCCAACTACAACTACAAGCAAATTGCTTCCGATCTGGGACTGAAATCCGACTCCGAAAAGCAACTGCTCGTGCATGTGCTGGATGGCCTCAAGGAAGAATCCTTCCTGATTGAAGTTTCACGGGGAAGATACAAGTCGAACAACCGTGGCATCTTCGTGGAAGGACGTTTCGAGCGGCGCAGCAACGGAAAGAATTTCTTCATACCGGACGAAGGCGAGGAAAACATATTTGTGGCCGAACGCAATTCCGCCCACGCCATGAATGGCGACCGGGTGAGACTGCAAATGTTGGCACAACGAAAAGGAAAGGATTCTGAAGGTGCGGTGGCAGAAATACTTGAACGGAAACAAAGCCGCTTCGTGGGGACGCTCGACGTGCAAAAGCACTATGCCTTTCTGGTGATGGACAGCAAGATCCTTGCCAACGACATCTTTATCCCCAAAGACAAGCTCAATGGCGGACAAACCGGCGACAAAGTGCTGGTGGAAGTGGTGGAATGGCCCGAAAAAGCTAAAAATCCAGTGGGAAAAGTACTCGACATATTGGGCAAGCCGGGTGAAAGCACGGCCGAAATGCACGCCATACTTGCAGAATTCGGATTGCCATACAAATATCCCGAAAACGTGATAAAGGCGGCTGAAAAAATACCGGATTCAATTGACCAAGAAGAAATTGCAAAACGGGAAGATTTCCGGAAAACGACCACCTTCACCATCGACCCGAAGGATGCCAAAGACTTTGACGATGCACTTTCCATCAAGCAATTACCGAACGGGAATTACGAAGTAGGCGTGCATATTGCGGATGTCACCCACTACGTGAAAGAAGGAAGCATCATCGAAGAAGAAGCCGTGAACAGGGCCACTTCGGTGTATCTGGTGGACAGAACCATCCCTATGCTGCCCGAACGGTTGAGCAACGGGCTCTGCTCGCTTCGCCCCAACGAAGAAAAACTTTGCTTCTCGGCCATCTTCGAAATGGACGACCACGCCGAAGTGAAAAACTACCGCATCGGCCGCACCATCATCAATTCGGACAGAAGATTTACCTACGAAGAAGCACAGGACATCATCGAAACAGGCGAAGGTGACTTCAAGAAAGAAGTGCTTAAACTCGATGAATTAGCCAAAAAGCTGCGCAAGCAACGCTTTGCCAGCGGGGCAATCGCATTCGACCGTCACGAAGTGAAATTCGAAATAGACGAGAATGGCAAACCGCTTGGCGTTTTCTTCAAAGTGGCGAAGGATTCGAATAAATTGGTGGAAGAATTCATGCTTCTGGCCAACAAGACCGTGGCCGAATTTGTTGGCAAGGTGCCTAAAAACAAGAACGCAAAGACTTTCGTGTATCGCATCCATGACTTGCCCGATCCCGAAAAGTTGAAGAATCTGTCAGACTTTATCATGCGATTCGGGTATAAAATCAAAACGGAAGGTTCAGGAACAGCCATCTCCAAGTCTATCAACCAATTGCTGGATAAGGTGCAGGAAAAACCGGAAGAAAACCTCATCGAGACTATCGCTATCCGGTCGATGGCAAAAGCCGTATATACCACCTCCAATGTAGGTCACTATGGGTTGGCGTTCAACTACTACACCCATTTCACCTCTCCCATCCGACGCTATCCCGACATGATGGTACATCGATTGCTGGAAAGATATTTGGCGGGAGGCCGCAGCGTGACCAAAGAAAAATACGAAGAGTTGTGCAAGCATAGCTCAAACATGGAGCAATTGGCTGCCAACGCCGAACGGGCTTCCATCAAATACAAACAGGTGGAATTCATGGCTGACAAAATCGGTCAAGTGTTTGACGGCGTGATTTCCGGCATCACCGAATGGGGGATATACGTTGAAATAAAGGAAAACATGTGTGAGGGAATGGTTCCAATTCGAGAACTGGACGATGATTTCTACGAATTCGACGAAAAGAACTATTGCCTCCGGGGTCGCCGCACCCACCGCGAATACCGTTTGGGGGATGAGCTAAACATCAAAGTGACGAAAGCAAACCTCGAAAGAAAACAATTGGACTTTGTGCTGGTGTGAACTCCAAACAACCAATTAATAAATGATTAAGGGCTTCAAAAACTGATCTGCCCCCAAAAAGTTGGACGGATTAATACTTAAAAATTTAATTGGACTGAGTTCGGAACATAACCGGACTTAGTCCTTTTAGTTTCTCCTTGA
>MKRS01000882.1 GCA_001897035.1 Bacteroidales bacterium 45-6 | reverse complement strand
GGGGGTAATACGAAGTCTGATTATCGCATAGGTTTTACTGCTCACAATCAGACAGGTATTGTTCCTGGTATGAAGATGGGCAAGTACACCATCTCATTGAACACGGGAATCAATTTTTCTGATAATTTTAAGTCGAGAACCGTTGTAAATTATTACAATATTGATTCGAAGGGAAGATCAGCGCAAAGCTCAAATGATCCAAATGTTTTGACTAGTTCAATCTATGGGTTGCCTCGTACTGTTGATATTCAAGACCTGAAAGACAATTGGATTAACCCGAATACAGGTGCGCAAATAGCATTGACTACAGATAAAACGGGAAACAATCCATTCTGGATTGTAAACCGGAATAAGTTTACTGGCGGTCTCGAACGAATGATTTTATCCGAAACCTTGACTTACGATCCTTTAAAATGGCTCTCCATATCAAATACCTTCGGTATAGATTTTTCTACGGATAATCACCGCCAGCTGACAAGCGTTGGTACTTTTGGTGATTTAAAGGGGAGCTATTTTACGGATAAATATTATACTCAAATCATTAACAATGATTTTATGGTTACTGCAACCCGTAATATTACTCCAGGTCTTGATCTTAAAGTGATTGCTGGACACAATATTTATCAGCGGAAGTACGAGTATAATGGATTTACTGGAAAAGAATTAACAGTAGCGGACTTATATGTGCCGAGTAATGTCGCAACCAAGATTCCTACCTATAATAGTACATTGAAACGTTTGGTCGGTGTTTATGCTGACTTGGGGCTTTCATACAAAGATTTTCTATTTTTGAATGTAACCGGACGCAACGACTGGAGTTCAACTCTCCCAGTTAACAACAGATCATATTTCTACCCATCGGTTAGCTCCAGTTTTGTTTTTTCTGAAATTATTCCAGCAAATAAGATCTTAAATTTTGGTAATTTAAGGATTAACTGGGCTAATGTCGGTAGTGATGAAGATCCGTACCAGTTAGACTACGTATATACGGGCGCCACTTCATATTATTCACAGTATAGTTTGGGTGGGTCATTCCCATTTGGAAATATTGCGACTGCATTTACAGTTCCACGTATATACCCAAATGCAAATTTAAAACCTCAGAATCAGCGTTCTTTTGAAATAGGCACAGGCCTGAAATTTTTTAATAGCCGTGTTACCCTCGATTTGACTTATTACGACATCCTTACCTCTGACCAGATTATCGCTATCGATGTCCCTTTATCAACAGGTTATTTTTCGAAGAAGGTAAATTTAGGGGCAATTGCGAATAAAGGTATTGAGGTTGCTTTAGGTGTCACTCCTGTGAAAACCAAAGATTTAAAATGGACGGTGGACTTTAACTTTGCGAAAAACAAGCAAAAGGTTAAGGAATTGGTTGAAGATAAACCTGATATGATCTATAATATGACCAGTGGTTGGTCTGGGCTTCAGGTTCAGGCAAAAAAAGGATCTTCTTTTGGCCTTTATGGAACCAAGTGGAAAAGGAGTCCTGATGGCGAATATATTATCAATGCGAATACGGGACTTCGTGAAGTTGAAACAGGAAAGTATATTGGAGATATCTACCCAGACTGGACAATGGGTATTAATAACTCGTTTTACTTTCATGGTGTGAATCTTGGCTTCCTTATAGATATTAGGCAAGGTGGGGTATTGTTCTCAGGCACATCATCTTCGTTACGTACTTCAGGGCTTGCCGAAGAAACTTTGGCGAACAGGGGTAGCATCTTCATAGACAAGGGGGTTTTGCTCCAATCGGATGGAAGTTATATTCCCAATACAGTCCCAGTACAGTCTATGCAAGACTTTTGGAGTTGGTATTCATCAACATCCAATACGGAAGGAAGTGTATTTGATGCATCTTATATTAAATTAAGAGAAGTAAAATTGTCGTATGCTCTTCCTAAATCAATTCTTAAGAACTCAGGTGTAAAATACCTAGAATTAGGCGTTGAAGCTCGTAATCTTTGGATTATTAAGTCCCATGTTCCTCATATTGATCCCGAATCCAATATGTTTGGTCCAGGTTCGGTAGCCGAAGGCATTGAGTTCAACAGTGTACCTTCTTCTAAATCTATTGGCGTTAATTTGAAATTAACTTTCTAAAAAGAAATGGATATGAAAAAAATATTTTTATTGATTATTTCAGTCGTTTTATTGACTTCATGTAATGACTGGTTGGGCATCAACTCAGATCCCAACAAGGCAACAAATGTAGCCCCTGATGTCCTTTTCGGATATGCTATAACAAGTTGGTCTGCTGGGCGTACAGGTGGTGACCAATACATACCTTTGGTTTTTGCTGGGCAAACTATGTCCACGGCAGGTGCGTATGGCTGGGGGAATGATGATGTCTATACAATATCGCCGTATTCAACGGGTAACACATGGAAGCTTTATTATGCTACTGCTGGAACTAATATTTTGTCGGCAATCAAACTAGCAGAATCGAGTACTCCAAAACAGCCATGGATTGCTGCCCAATGTAAAATAGTTAGGGCTATGTTGATGTATGAGGCAACCACTCTATATGGCGATGTTCCATATTCTGAAGCTTGGTCTGATGTTTCTTACCCCAAGTTTGACAATCAAAAAGACATTTTGAATAATTTGCTTCTTCTTTTGGATGAAGCTATCGCTGAAGCACAGGAAACCTCTCCTGATGGTTACAAAACAATTTCGACCTATGATTTGTATTATGGCGGAGATATGTCTAAGTGGATCAAACTGGCGAACTCAATGAAGCTGAAGATAGCTATGCTTATGGTTGATGCAGATCCAACTAAAGCCTCATTGATCGGGGATTTGGTCACTAACGGAAATCTCATTTCAAGTTCTTCTGATAATATGTTATTTCCTTTTTTCAATATAGCAGGAAAAGAAAATCCTAAATATGGAATCTTGAAGAAATATGCTAATAGCCAGAATTTGTTTTTCTTTGCGAATAAAACCGTTGTCGATATATTGCAAACGACAGAAGATCCTCGGTTGAGCATATATTTCACTCCAGGTGATGATGCAAACGGCAAAATTATTAGCATCCCAACTAATGATGAGGGTGATGCTACAATTGCGACAGTTAATCTGAGTACGATTCTTAAGCCCGATGCTCCAGATATTTTGTTCACTCTCCAAGAAATTTTGTTTTATAAAGCAGAAGCTTATGCTCGTGGTTTAGGCGTTGCCAAAGATTTAGTTAAGGCTGATGGATACTATAAGGATGGAATCAAAGCAGCTCTGAAGTATTATGGCGTTGCGGATGATGTGGCTACAAATTATGTAAATACCAAGATTCAAAGCTTGACTGCTTCAGCTGACCCAACTGTAGATATCCATACTCAGCAATGGGTTGACTTGATGGATAGGCCTATAGAAGCCTTTACGCAATGGAGGAGGTCTGGTATTGACGGATCGGAAGTCCCGGCTCTCGCCTTGCCAGCT
>MKRS01000881.1 GCA_001897035.1 Bacteroidales bacterium 45-6 | reverse complement strand
AAAACGAGATTTTGATCTGCCTCAAGAATTCGGCATTCTCGATCTTGTTGAGCGATTCGGGTGCCACATAGAGCATCTTTGTCTTGCCTGCCAATATGTCGCTCTTCACCTGCTCTATGGACGCCTTGTTAAGGGAAGAATTCAAGAAATGGGCTATGCCTTCTTCTTCACTAAAATTACGCATAGCATCCACCTGATTTTTCATCAATGCTATCAACGGGGAGATAATGATGGCTGTTCCTTCCATCAGCAACGCCGGCAATTGGTAACACAGCGATTTGCCCCCTCCGGTCGGCATCAGCACAAAGGTGTCATGCAAGGCCAGCACGTTTTCGATGATAGCCTTCTGATTGCCCTTGAACGTGTCGAATCCAAAGTTTTTCTTTAGCTCTTGATGTAAAAAATCGACATTTGGCATAGTATTATTGCTTATTACGCAGAGTCAAAGTTGCATCTAATATAATCATTTTTCAAATATCACAAGTAAATATAAAAAAAATCAATTGGCTAACTTTAATTTGCTCAAATGAGATGTCTCGATATTATGTTCTGCAAACTCTTTCGTAACATGCAAATGCTTTTGCTTGGACGACGGGATGTCGAACATGGCATCCATCATCATGGTTTCGACGATGGAGCGAAGCCCACGAGCCCCCAGCTTGAACTCAATTGCCTTGTCAACAATGTAGTCGAACACTTCTTCGTCGAACTTCAAGACTACGCCGTCCATCTCGAACAATTTAACATATTGCTTGATGATGGAGTTTTTGGGTTCGGTAAGGATTTTCCGCAAGGTGTCCCTGTCCAACGGCGACAAGTAGGTGAGTATCGGCAGACGACCGATAATCTCGGGAATGAGCCCGAAGGATTTCAAGTCTTGCGGCGTCACATACTGGAGCAAGTTGCTGCGGTCAACCTGGGCATTTTCTATTTTCGAAGCATACCCCACAACCCGGGTGTTGAGCCTCTGCGCGATTTTTTTCTCTATACCGTCAAAGGCGCCGCCGCAAACGAAGAGGATATTTTTGGTATCCACCGCTATCATCTTTTGATCGGGATGCTTGCGGCCTCCTTGTGGCGGAACATTCACGATAGAACCCTCCAGCAGCTTGAGCAGTCCTTGCTGCACCCCTTCGCCGCTCACGTCGCGGGTGATGGACGGGTTGTCTCCCTTGCGGGCTATCTTGTCTATTTCATCGATAAAGACGATGCCACGCTCAGCAGCGGCCACGTCGTAATCGGCGGCCTGCAACAGGCGGGTGAGAATGCTCTCGATGTCTTCACCTACATATCCGGCTTCGGTAAGAACAGTTGCGTCCACAATGGCGAAAGGCACATGAAGTAGCTTGGCAATGGTTCTGGCCAAAAGGGTTTTACCGGTACCGGTGGATCCCACCATGATGATGTTCGATTTTTCAATCTCCACATCGTTGGCATCGGCAGGCTGAATGATCCTTTTGTAATGATTATAGACCGAGACCGAGAGATAACGTTTTGCCGCATCCTGGCCTATGATGTATAGGTCGAGAAAGTCTTTGATTTGCTTGGGGTTCGGCAAAGATTCCCTATCGATTCCTCCAGCTTTGGATGCGCCTTTGGACAAGGAGTCTTTGGTTATTTGGTATGCTTGCTCAATGCAGCTGTCGCAAATATGTCCCGACAAACCTGCAATCAACAAGTTTACGTCATTTTCGCTACGGCCGCAAAAGCTACAATGGTCAGATGAATTTCTTTTTGCCATTTCTAAGGTTTAGTGGTAGTTTTTCCCTTCAATGCCGGGAAAGGACTGTAAAAAAGCTGTCCCTGCTTGTTTAGATATCGGTGCTACGAGGTTTACTCTTTACTAATATCTCGTCGATCATCCCATAAGCTTTAGCCTCTTCGGCAGTCATCCAAAAGTCGCGGTCCGAATCCCGTTCCACCTCTTCGATGGATTTTCCGGAATGGTCGGATATGATCTGGTAGAGTTCCTTTTTCACTTTTCCTATTTCGCGTGCCGTGATCTCGATGTCGGAGGCTTGCCCTTGGGCACCGCCAAGCGGTTGGTGAATCATTACCCGCGAGTGTTTCAAGGCGAAGCGTTTTCCTTTGGCACCAGCCACCAGCAGCACAGCCGCAAACGAAGCCGCCATACCGGTACAGATGGTGGACACTTGGCTGTCGATGAACTGCATGGTGTCGTAGATACCATAACCGGCATACACCGATCCGCCTGGAGAGTTGATGTAGATGGATATGTCTTTCCCTGGATCGGCCGAATCCAAATAGAGCAATTGGGCCTGGATCACGTTTGCAGAGTAGTCGTCCACCTGAGTCCCCAGAAAAATGATGCGGTCCATCATCAAACGGGAAAACACATCCATCTGGGCCACGTTCAAGGAACGCTCCTCGATGATTGTCGGGGAGATGTAGCTACTTGTTATGTCCATGTACTTGTCTAACGCCAAGCTGTTAATGCCGATATGCTTGGTGGCATATTTCTTGAAATCTTTGATATCCATTCCTGTTTCCTTTTTTGAATTATGTTGAACAAATTGCGGGCAATCCGATGCTATCGTTTGTTATTCAGGCAAAATAAAACTAAGCTTTATTCTGATAACGGATTTTTGTTCAGCTAAACAAAGTTATGAATAAAAAATCGAATAAAACAAGAAGTTAATTCAGATTTTTTGATCCGGTTTACCTTTAAAGCAGAATCTATCGCGTTAATTCTGTCATAATGAATTGCGATCGAATTATTTTACTGCCTGCAATTATAATGCCAATACCTAAAGATTTGCAGACAACTTGCGAAGAGGGTCAAAAAGAAAGCAGCTTAAGATGAAACTAAGCTGCCTTCTTGTCATATATCTTTTCTCAAAAGAATCAAAATTATGCCTCAGCCTGGGTTTCTTCGAAGAATTTTTTGAATTCTTCCACACTGATGGATTGTTCCTTGACACCCAAAGAGGATTTGAGTGACTCGATGATCTTGTTTTCCATGGCACGGTCCACCAAGTTACGAGCCGAATCCTTGTTCTTCAAAATTTCCTTGGCGTAGTTTTCCACCATTTCTTCAGCGATAGACATCATGCCATATTGGGCAAATTGCGCACGGGCTGCTTCTTTGGCAATGGCTGTCACATCCGCCTCCTCGATTTGCAAATTGTTGTCCTTCACTATTTTTTCCTTGATAAGGTGGTATTTCAAATCTTTCACGATGGCGGGATATTCAGCCTCGACAGCTTCAGGAGTTTTGTCCTTTCCTGATTCAACCAACCATCTTTTCAGAAGTGCATCGGGAAACTGCAAGTCTCCAACCTTGCTTTCCAACAGCACGCGGGCATCGAGCAAGAATTTATAGTCGCTATCGGGAGCAAATTGACGTTCGATCAATTCTTTCACCTGATCACGGAACTCGGCTTCGGAGGAAACCACGTTTTCGCCAAACACCTTGTCGAACAAGGCTTGGTC
>MKRS01000880.1 GCA_001897035.1 Bacteroidales bacterium 45-6 | reverse complement strand
GCGCTTATGCCGAATATGTGGCGGATGTGATGAAGCATTTCGAGGATACCGGAAAAGGATTCAAGTATTTTAGCCCAGTCAATGAACCACAATACAATTGGGATGATGCCACACAAGAGGGATCTCCCTGGCAAAATTATGAGATAAAACGGATTGTGAGGGAACTTAATAAATCGTTTCAGGCACGACAATTTAAAACGAAGATTTTAGTGGCCGAAGCTGGTGACTGGACTTATCTTTATGGAACAAACCCTAATAAATATGGTGGACGTGCTTCCAACCAGATTTATGAATTTTTCAACACTCAGACAAGCAATTACATCGGAAATCTACCTTCTTTGGCACGGGTGATTGGTGCACATAGTTATTGGACTACAGGAACCAACGCCCAAATGGCCGATATACGCACCCAAGTTGCAAGTAAGGCCCGCGAGTATGGACTGAATGTTTTTCAAACTGAATGGAGCATGCTTTCAGGCGGAGAAGGGATTCCCAACGACTTGGGCGCTTCTTCTTATATGGACAACGCCCTTTTCCTGGCAAAAGTCGTTTACAGTGATATGAAACATGCAAATGTCACATCTTGGTCATACTGGACGGCTCTGGGAGTTGAACAATATAACCACAAAAATCGCTTTTTGCTGATTTCTTTGACTCCAGCAGGAGGGCAATATGCTCCAATCACTTTTTCCGGCACCGCCACAGCTACTAAAAATCTTTGGACGTTAGGTAATTATAGCTACTTTGTCCGACCTGGATACATACGGATTGGCATGAGTGGTGCGGACGATATGGCTGGACTGATGGGCACAGCTTATATAGCTCCCGATTCGAGCCGAATCGTAGCCGTGTATGTGAACATGGCCAATGAAGACAAGAGGATTAAGACTCAGTTTGAACACCTGCCAATGAATCCCTTGTCAAACAAACGCTATTTTACGAATTCTTTTTACGATTTACGGAAATATGGGAGTGCGAGTTCTGATACATACCAAGAAGGAAAAGTGTTTGCCATTCCATCACGTTCGGTAATGACTTTTGTCTATGACCTACCCAAGGAAACTGCATCCATCGCATCCATCGCGCACGGAAACTTCACCATCACTTCTAATCCGGTGAAAAGGGGGGGCTCGTTACTAGCAGATTTCAGTGGATACAACGGGAAAGAGGTGGCAGTCAGATTAAATTCTCTCAATGGATTCTTAGTCTTTAGAGGCGATATGCCTATCTTGAACAGCCAGTTTGATCTACCAATACCAGAAGGTATATTGCCCGGCATTTATTTACTAACGGTCAGCACATCGGTGAAAAATTACGTGAATAAAATAATAGTGCAATGAGAAAGCCTATAAAAAACATTTAGGATGAGACTTTCTATGAAAACATCAGTTCATTAACAGTCTTAGCTTTTTTCATTGAAAAGAGGAAATGTTTCTTCGGAAACATTCCCTCTTGTGTGATTTATCAATTTTATTCAATACATTCGTTAGTGTATAGAAAGTTAACCTTATTGAATACCGGTTCTATCTGCATGCAGATAATATGGAACCGCTTCTTGTAAAATCAAATATACCGTGAAAAAAGCAATAATTTATTTTTTGTTTCTTTGTGCCGTTACTTCCGCTTATGCAGCTCTTGGCTATGACTTAAAGCCATATGCATTTCATGGTCTTGATGTAAATGATGGCTTGGCTTCGAATGAAGTGACTTGTTTTCTACAAGACAACTTGGGCTTTATCTGGATGGGGACAACCAACGGCTTGTGCCGCTACGATGGATATGAATTGAAATCATATAAATCAAACTACCTTACCCCTAGTTTTTTCACAGGAAATTCTATCCGTTGCATAGCAAAAGACAACAAGGATAGGATATTTATAGGAACAACTTCCGGCTTGAATATTTTTGACCAGAAAACCGGGCATGTCAAGCAATATCCGATATCTCAAATGCAATGTGGAATTATCAATGCGGTTGCGGTCACCAAAGACAATGTGGCTTACATCGGCACGGCCGTAGGCCTTCTGAGGTTCGACGAACATACCGGAAAGTTTGACAACATACGCAGTGACGATAAAGGTGGGACAATAGGGGGAAACTATATCCAAAGCTTATTTCTCGACAGCAGAAACGTTTTGTGGGTAGGGATGTGGCATACAGGTTTTTGTGCGTTGGATCTCAACGAGAATCGTTTCTACCATATCCCTCAAATTGTGAATAAACGGTTTTCAGTGTCCTCTTTTTTTGAAGATAGTGACAATAACATTTGGCTATCCACGTGGAATGAAGATGGTGTTTACCGCCTCAAAAACCCTTTGCAAAAAGAAACGTTCGAACTGACAAAATACCCGATTATATACGATAATACGAGTGCGGTATCAAAGCCGAGCATCTATTGTATTACCCAAGACAAGAAAATGGGGTATATCTGGGTGGGTACATCCGATGGCTTGAAAGTGATCGCAGATCCGGACAACCCCAATTCTGTCATCACCTATCGCAACCTGAATGCGGGTGATGCCGTCTCCAACGAGATGCCGGCAATGCTTGTTGACCGGACTGGCGTTTTGTGGTTTTCCATGTACGGAGTGGGATGCTATTCTTTGGACTTGAACAAGAAGAATTTTTCAGAATACTATTTCTCGGAACTTAAGCAAGACAAGCAGATTATCCCTCTTACAAGCATTTACAAGGACGAAAATGGATTGGTATGGCTTGGAGTGAAGGCCCGAAATCTGATTTTGTATGACACAAAGCAAGGAAAGGCTTATCCTTATTACAAAGATCCCGTGCTGAGGGCTATCTCGAACCAATCAAATGCGATCATGAGTTTTGCCAGACACAGCACACGCAATGAACTATGGCTCGGTACCCGGTATTATGGAATGTATCTGGTTTCGCTCAGGAATAATCTTCCGGTAGGGGTTCGGCATTTCGATGAAACTCTTCTCAAATCGCCAAACACCAACAAGGTTGTCGAAGGACTCAACGGATATGTATGGATAGCTACCACCCAAGGAGTGAACTACATTGAAAAAGAGGCTAACGGGAATTATGAATTCAAATCGAGCAAGATTATTAATCAAGCCTTGGACAGACGATGTGTCAACACACTGTGGTATGACCAGAAACAGACACTTTGGATTGGAACTCAAGATGATGGTCTGTTTAAAGTTCGACTCGACCACAACGGCTTGCCGCACGGCATTGCCCAATATTGCATGGCAAATGGCAAGATTAACAACAACAACATCTCTACCCTTCATTGCGATAGCAAGAACCGTTTCTGGATAGGAACACATGGGGGCGGCTTGAGCCTCTACAATCCGGCAAAAGATAGGTTTGATGTCGTCAAAAACGTAAAATTTCTGCCCGATGACGCTATTTATGCGATCGAAGAAGACCAGGCCGGTTGTTTGTGGCTGGCAACAGGGAAGGGGCTGGTCAGCTACAACTATG
>MKRS01000879.1 GCA_001897035.1 Bacteroidales bacterium 45-6 | reverse complement strand
GCCGAACCACCCAACGAAAGGAAAAAAGTCTTTGACGGGTCGGAAAGGATGTTCAGGTAATACCCGCCTTCAGCGGTAAACTGCGCCACCGGCAGACGGGTTTCTTTGTATGGATAATACCTGTTCAGGAACTCCGCACCGAACACCCATTTATTGCTGTGCCTGGCATAGGTTGCCATTGACAAACTAACGTAGTAGCCTGTTTCGTTTTTATTTGAGGACGAGAAAAAACCGTCCACCATACCGCCTGTCACCTGTATGCCCCGCATACCCGGCAGGCAGCGCTGGGCGTATGCCCCGCCCGAAAGGGCGAAGCATAGCGCAAGCGTTAAGATAATTGTTACCCGCTTCATGGCTATTTCACTTTTAACTCGTTGATAATACGGGCGCGTACCAAATCGGCATTGTCAACGCTGAAGCGTTGATGCCTCCCGCCGTTCTGCTCATTCAGTTCCACCACCAGCATCTTATCGTCGGGTATGGTAAACTTCGGCAGGGTGAATACCATGCGTTCGGTACGCCTGCCCCCAATCAGCATCAGGTTGTTGTAGGCGCGCAGCGGCCACAACACCTGTTCCTGAATCGCCGTGCGCTTGGCAACCTGTTTATCGATGATTTTGAATGTGATGAAATCGACGTTGAACGGCACATTGGACGAGTTTTTCAGTTGCAGGTGGAAATAGAGCAGGCCGTTATGGGTATAAATACCTTTCAGTGTATGCTGGATACCGAAACGCTTGCTGCCGATATGCTTAATTTCCCTGTCATTGTTCTTGTAGATGGACTGCATAATCAGCTTCACTAAAAGCGGCGATTCTTTTCCGAGTTCCTCCATATAGACTTGCAGGGCATTGTTCGGACGATTAACGGCTTCGCCGTCGTGCAGGAAGTCGGTCATCTCCACGCTCAATTTTACAGGCTCATCGGCGTACTTGACATTGAAGCTGTAATAAGCCCCGTCTTCGGTAATCACCGCAAGGTTGCTCTCACGCGAGAAATCCCGCAGGGCGGCTTTCACACGCAATACATTATCCGTGCCGTCCGCTTTGGCGGCCAACAGGTCGGAAGACCCCAGATCCACATACCTGATAGCGGAGGGGAATATCACATGGATGGTCTTGTCAAACGTAACCTCCAGTGCATACGGCGGAATCATCCGGTTGAAGGTCAGCGGGCGCGTGTAGCCCTGATAATAATCTCCGGTCGAGGGCTTGGTTTGCACGGCCGGAACCGTGTCATTGTTCTGCGCATTGGCAGCAAAAGTACTCACTATGAAAGCGAGCATGACAAATAATTGTTTCATTGCTAAATTCATTTTAATTGTTTGATTTAAACCTGATTTTTTTAGTGGTGGGGTCACAGCCCCGTTTGTTATTTTTCTTACTGCGTTTTCGGAAGCAAAAGCAGGCGGTAATTGGCTTTGAGCGTTACTTTCACCACGCTCATTTTCTTACTCAGATACTGCGAAGCTCCCTGTATCAATCCTTTCCCCATGTCGGCGGCCAACTGCGACCCCGCGTTATCGGAAATCATGATACTTGTACCCGCCGAGTTCGCCAGTGTTGCGGCGACTTCTTTGGCGGCTTTTATCTCGTCCGAGCCGGGTACGGATATTCCCCGCTGTCCGTCGGTGTCATAGACGGATATTTCCACGGGGATAATGTTATCGGCATATTGAATGCTGTTTACCGTTACCTCCATCCGTTCGTCCCCGATCCTACACGATCCGGTAACGACCGTGTTCGCCGGTATCAGGATATCTCCCGCCCGCATCGGCTCCAACAGGCGTATTTGAAGTTCTTTTCCGGTTGTCAGTGTGACGGTCTGGTACACACAGGCACGGATGCTGTTTTTATCCCGGACGCCTTCATTTCCCGCAGCGGTCAAAAAGCCCGTGTTACGCGGACGGCTGTATTCAGAAATAAATTCATCATTCGACAGGGGTGCCGCCAGCAGCGATACGACATTTTGCCGTACCTGTTTGACCGGCCGGGCGGCCACTTTGTCTTTCGTGCCGGGAACTGTGGTATTTCCGGTTGTTTGTTCCGGCTGTGGGGGCATGTAACGGGCTGCCATCGCGTAAGATTTTTCGAGTAAGGCCTCCTGTTCGTCTTCCACGCGTCTGGCCTCATCGGCTTCCGCCAGTTTGCGCTCCAGCTCCTGCATCCTCCCTTCCAATTCGGACTGCGCCTGTGCATCCGTTTTCGGGTCTTCGTAAAACTCGCCTATCTGTTTGTTGATATCCCGATAGGCTGCTGTCGAAGATTGGATGGGGGAAGTACCGGTTGTTGCATGGTTATTGCTTCGGGACGGGGCTTCGTAATAGTCCGGGGACTTGGAGGCGTCTTCCTTGACCTGTTCCTGTGCATCGGCAAGCTGAACGGAAAAATCCTGCAACGAACGCATCCGCTCCTGTTGTTTTTGCTGCATGGCTTCCCGCTCGTAAGCATCCCGCTTGTCCGATACCAATTCCTCATCTTTAGGCATCGGCAGTTCCACGTTCAGTCCGGTTTGCTGCGCTGTTTTCTCCTTCTCCTTACCGGAAGGGGCGAAGATCAGCCACATCGCCGCTCCGAAAATCAATACAAAGAGCGGCATGACGACCATTTTCCTTCGCTTCCGCATCTGTACCGGGGTCAGCTCCTTTTTCGGAGCAGCTTTCGGAGGCTCTTTTTTTGCATCCGTTTTTATCTCCGGTGCTGGTTGCTGTACTTCGGCCGCTGCCGTTTCCGGCAGTGGCGTTCCGTTATTCAAATTCTCCTGTTCCATCGTAATGATTGTTTAAGTGGTTAATACTGTCCCTGCGGGCTTGCTCTTGCCGAATCCGCAAGGCTTCGATACGTTCGATTTCCATCTGTACCCCGCTCTTTTTTCCGATGTGGTAAATACTGCTTACGGTCATATAAACCGACAGTCCGCCGAATACAAAGAGCATGGTCAGTACCAGGATTACGCGGCGGGCGGGCGTCATACGCCCCAGCAGACCACGCAGGCCGTCTTCCAGCCATTCGTTGATTTTAGTAAAGACTTTCCTTATCAAGGCACACCTACCTTTCCAATACCCGCAGATCGCGGTTTTCAATGATTTCAAACTTCTCCATCGTGAAACCCTGCGGGTTGTTGTCCGAGCGCACCGAATTGATCAGGTTGCAACGCGTGACAAGGCTGCGTTCGGTGATGTTCGATGCACGGATAATCATCTGCCGGGCATAAGTTACAGCCGTGTAGGGATAACTGTCCAGGTCTAGCGCCACACTGTCAACTGCAACCGTCTGGTTGATATTCCCGCTGATAAGCCTGTTGTAGTATCCTTTCTCGGCCATATCCGAATAATACTTGTAGGCGCTCTTATCCACCAGAAACAGGGCGCGGTTGATATTGGATTCGATGGCTGCTTTGTCGGGACTCAGGGTAAAGAACAGCTCATGGAAGCGGCGCACATGTTCGCGCGCTTCCACCGGGC
>MKRS01000878.1 GCA_001897035.1 Bacteroidales bacterium 45-6 | reverse complement strand
GTCCAGGTTTGGATCTGTGCGCTTGAGGATAATACTTCCTGATATCGCCGCCAGCTTGCCGGCATCAGGGTTCGTCACGGCCACGGAAGGCTTGATCCCGTTCTTCTGGTTTGAAAGTTTCTTCCAGGAGGCACTATCTGTCAAAACGACCGCTGCTCTATCTCCTGACTTCGTAAATGAAGCGACTTCCGATTGTAAGATAAATTCGGCGGAAATAAAGCCACCCATATTGTCAAATGTGTCCATAAAAATAAATATATTACTGATAATTAAATAGTTCAGCTTTTTGCAATGAAAATCGGACAAAACAATACACTTTGTCGGACAAAAATTTCACCTTTTTCGGGATGTTTTTTCATATTTTCTTCTCACTTTTCGCTGACGGATCAATTCCCTGTATCTATAGAAATCTTTAATAAGGGCATCATCCGTTAAGGATTCAATCCCATATTTGGCTTTAAACAAAAAAACAGTATCCTGGTATTGGATATTCAGCTCCCGCTTATTAAAGTCTAATTGTTCGTGGAGTTCACGAAAAAAAAGTATTTCAATACTTCGTTCAATCAGTCGGATGCTTCGCTCACCCAAATAATTGTATGTCGCCGGATCCTTACCAATACGACGATCAGGCAATCCCAAGATTATATTTCCAAAACGTTCCGGAGGACAATTATCCGGACGCTTCAGTAACAGATCCCAAATTTTATGATACAAATCAAGATGATCCGGAATGCAAACGCATCCTTTGTCTCGGTGATAATATTTGCCATTCAAATATTCAGCCAAATGATTCTTGATATGTAATCGGATTGTTACCATATTGATTTATTGCTAATTAAACGACTTAAAGTTAGTAAAAAAAAGACGATCATCTTTGTTAAATATAAATAATTTATCAATATCAACACACCATAAAAAGCACCGCCATTTACACACAGGCATACAAAAGTTGTCGAAAATTTTGTAATTATGTAACAGTGTAAAATATATTACTTTAAATATTGATTATAAACACATTAAAGCTGTAACAAAATATGCCGAAATCGAGTTACAAACTGTTACTAATTTTGTAACGGCTCACTTTTCTATGATGGTGTTACAAACCTATTTTTATTTGTAACTCTTTGTAAACTTTTTTTGTAACAGTTTGTAACTATGTAACTACTTAATTATTATATACTTTTTACCTTTTTCAAATTAACGTTACAGAGTTACAAAAAATTTGTATATAAAAGGGGGAAGGGGTAAAAACGGCAAAAGCGACCGAAAAACACAAAATCCCCACAGGTTAAATAGTGTTTTATATTTGTATATGCTATTGATTTAGATTATCTTTGGTGTTATATTAGGCTTATTATACACACATGTGTATGTATGTATATGTGCATATATGCTAATTTAGGGCATAATGCGCTTATTATAGTGTATCGGATAAAAACAACATACCTGGCGTATTCGCACCAGGAATGTTGTTTAATAATAGTTTTCTCTTGCGCAAAAAGGATTCAGCGAAGATATTCTTCAGGGTCGTATCCCAAGCTGGACATTTCAGATCTTAACTGTTTAATATTGCTTTTCCATCCGAGGCGATTGCCTTTCACTTCTGGATCATTATTGTCAAGCATGTATTGAATAGATTCTATCTCATCGATCTTATTCTTGACTTCATATTCATCGGAAAAACAATTCCGGCACAACATACGCCCTTTTTTCAATGGAGATTCGCGGGTGTCATTCAATTCAACCCACTCATTGCATTTGTCGCAAGGCACTGGCATTTCCATAATTTATCAATTTGGATTATTAATTAAAATTTATTGGTCGTTCCACCCTCTCGAATTTATATACCCAAACCCATGGATTTGATACCCAGTGGTATTCTCCATTAATGTAGCACCAAAGTGACTTAAAGCTGTCAACCGGTGAAAGGCCATCCATAAATAACTCTTGGGGTTTGCAATAGTCCAAATACAGCTGCCCCCTTTCGGCCAGTTGCATTGCGGACATCGCCAAGGGCGTGATGCCTTCAGCTATGGCGTCATATTCCGAAATATGCTGCAGCCGTTCCACAATAATGTCCGTGACCTTCAAAAATATCCGAGCAGCCTGCTTTGGCATGTGGATAGACGGTTTCCATCGGTGGTCTCCGATAGATGAGCCATCGGCTCGGTAATAGAAACCAGGACCATCGACAAATAGTGGAGCTTTCTTGAACTCCCTTGCATCAAAGAACGTTTCTCGCACCCAGAGGATATCGCCAATATCGTATTGAGAAAAACAAGCTTGCCATTCCCCAGAACCAGCAGAATTGAAGAAATCGGTAAAGAATTCCGATTTTTCATTTGCCGGCCATGGGCCTTCTGTAGCCGAAACCCATTCATCTGGGTGCAGATTCACACGCTCCAGTCCTTTTGTGCGGCGTGTTTCGCTTTTTATCCCCGCCAACAGGCTCTCAACCATTGGCGTCGAGAATAGTATGGGTTTAAATTTTGTTGTCATATTCGTTAATGTTTTAAGCATTAAAAAAAGAAAGTAATATTTTTTCGGGAACAGTTTTTCCGGTTTGGGCTTTGTAGTGTTGCATGAATTCGGAAATAATTTCCATCTGCTTTTCAGTAGTATATTCGATCAGAGCAAATTCACGTTGTTCATTGCACCATTCTGCACCAGATATAAAATCCTTTTTAACCGCAGAAAATGCGATTTTTGCCGGCATGGAATATATGTCTGCAAATTTACCTTTGACATATTCCATCGCGTATTTTTCGGCGGCTGATTCCAGTAGTTTACCTTCTACATCTTTGGCTTTATCGATCTCTTCGGGTAAGACACCAGACGCCAATTGTAACCTGTCTATCTCGGCAGCTATTAAAGCCCCAGCTTTTGATAGCTCTTTAATCCTGTTGTCTTGTGAGGGTTTCCACCATTCAATATTCCAAGGCCATACTGTTTTTAAAAAGCTATCATATCTTGTCCGGTAATATCCTCGAATTGCGTAGCAGACTGCTGCATCCGTCAGTTCTCCGCAAATAAGCTCTTTATCATGTTCTGCTGTAAAACCTTCAACCTCTATTTGCCTTTTCCGTTCTTCGGCTATTAATTCAATTCCTTTTTTCATACAGCTTTTAGCTTTCTATTTTAATAATTGGAAGGTTTGAATCCTTACCTTCTCCAGGTCAATCACCGACTTAACTGTATTGTTAATAGCTTCGGCCTGAGCAACAAAATTTTTATCCGCCTGAAGCTTTTCGATAGTCCCCAAGAGAGTTTCTTGCAGTTGCATGTACATTGTTCCATTCTGCAGTACGGCTTCCACCAGGGACTGGTTCTTCATTATGCCGTTTTCCTTCAAGAGGACAAATGCCGATAGATCCTCTTCAAACATGTCATCAAGTGTGACCTCGATCTCGTCCCGGTCAGTTATGATCCGGGCCTTATCCCCTTTGATCTTTACATCGCTGACGGTAATTTTTTGGCCTTCGTACT
>MKRS01000877.1 GCA_001897035.1 Bacteroidales bacterium 45-6 | reverse complement strand
TATCCGCCTGATTTGCTCCAGTAGGCTCATCAACGAAAGGGGAGTGAACAAGCCTACGGTGTCCGCCAGGCGGATGCGGCTCACACGCAGGTTGTCGGCCATGTCGATAAACCGGAACAACTGCTCCAAATCGCACCGACTGGCATCTTGTGCGCCAACGCTCACGTAACGGAAATATTTTTTGGCATGTTCCACTATGCGGGCAAGCCTTTGCTCCACCCAAGTCCAATCTTTCCCCATGGCTCCCAATTGCCTGAACGAAACAGGGAATGCAATGTGTATGGCCTCGGCTCCGGTGGAAGCTCCTTTCTCAATGTCTTCTTCCAACGCCCTGCTCCAAACACAGATCCTTGAGTTGAGCCGAAGCTTCACGATCTGCCTGATTGTCTCACATACCTCCTCACCCATGGCTGGCGTGCCCACTTCCATTTCATCAATGCCTACACTGTCAAGCATACGAGCCAATGTAATTTTCTCCTTCTTGGTGAAAGCTACGCCGGGGGATTGCTCCCCATCCCGGAGGGTGGAGTCAATTAAGCGTGGGGGGTGGATCGGGAAGCTATTCATCTGGTGATATGCTAATTAGTTAATATACCTATAAGATTATATGCCAATACGATAATAATATGCCTGTGAGAATTGTCATGCGCCACATTTTTAATTACTTTTCACGAACTCACTCCTATTGAATGGTGACATATTAGCACATTATCCGTATTGACAAATTAATCAGAAAGCTCATTCATCAAGCAATAAGGTATTCTTCGACGGCCTTGCCTTCTTCCAAAGCATCAAGGATTTCGTCGATCTTGTCTTTGTCAACACCGCCATACCAATAGTTGTTGGGCTGGATAACCATCACCGGACCTTGGCTGCATACGCTGAGGCAAGCCGTTGTGGTGACAACCACATCCAAGCCGCGGTCGCTGCATTCCTCGGAAATGTATTGGACGAAAGAACTTGCTCCTTGCTTGTTGCAAAAACCTTGCGCATCGCCAGCCACGCGATAAGAATTACACACAAGAATCATAAAATCAGGCCTTTTCATTTCTATATTGTTTTAAGTAAATAAATAATTTGCCAATGTGTTAATATGCTAATGTGAAAACGGGCCAATGTGCCAATTTAAAAAATTCGACATGGGGTAAACAAAATGTATTCACGTGTTTACTTATTCACCCGTTAACATTTTTTCATCCGCAGCCGTTTCCTGCACCCCGGCAAGAGTCGCCACACTTGGTGAATTCGCTTTTGCAGAGTGTTTTGAGGGGAATATTCAAATAAACGGCGTCCAGGCCGGCATCGATCAGCCCACTCATCTGGATGACCTTGACCCCATTTTCTTGAAGTACCTTCATGGGCGTTTCACCCACCCCGCTCACCAGAATAGCCTGGCAATCCACCAACGTTTTATTCGCCATGTCCTTCCAACGGCTCATTCCACCACCTTCCGGCGGCGTGTTGCGCATTTCCACAAAGTGGTAGCCGTTGCGCGATTGTTCGAAAACATACACCCGCTTTGCCTCGCCCAAGTGCATGTTCACCAACAAGCCTTCGTTGCTGGCAACAGCCACACGCTCGCGGCCTTCGCTGCGGTTGACAACCAAAGAAGAAAACTGCCCGATCATCTCCATCGCCTCCTTGTTGTCGTGGCCAAGCAGCCCGGCTGCATCGGCACGGCAGCGTGAGCAGTGCGCCATCGGCTTGATATGCTTCGATATTTTTTCCTTGATCTCTTTCATCAAGGCTTTGGAAGGCTCTTCCAAGACTTCAAACAGGGTGTTTTCCGTAGGATACATCGGGATGCAATTCATCGTGTCTGCTCCCAATTCGGCCACCTTTTTGGCCAATTCTTCTATTTCGAGGTCGTTGACTCCCACGCAAACCACCGTATTGATTTTCACCACGATGCCTTTTGCCTTCAGCTTTTCGATGCACTTCAATTGTTGTTCCAGAATGACCTTTCCACCTTCCACACCACGAAAGACACGCCTTTTGTAGCGCACCCAGCTATATATTTTAGCCAAAGTTTCCGGATTCAGGGAGTTGATCGTGATGGTGACGTGCGAAACACCGATTTCGGCAATCTCGTCGATATACGGCTCCAAGTCCAAGCCATTGGAAGACAAGCAGAAAATAAGGTCGGGAAACTCCTGTTTGGCCAGACGCATGGTGTTGAGCGTCTCTTCAGGATTGGCAAACGGGTCGCCTGGCCCGGCAATGCCCGCCACAGTCATATTCGGAATCTTTTCCGTCAACGCCTTCATGTAATGAACGGCTTGCATCGGCGAAAGTATCGTGCTGGTGACGCCAGGCCGGCTTTCGTTGCAACAATCGTATTTTCTATTGCAATAATTGCATTGGATGTTGCACTTGGGAGCCACGGGCAAATGTACCCTGGCATACTTATGTTTGGCTTCAACATTGAAACACGGGTGTTGCGATAGATCTTTCATACTCGTTTATTTTTTAATGTGCAAATATGATAATGTGCCAATACGGCAATATGCCAATGAAAAACAGCGTGTGGCAATTATCAAGTTGTTATTATATTATCACATTGGCATATTGGCACATTGATTAATTGGCATATTGATTTTACATATACTTATATCCGACAGAAGATTTGCGCTGCCTGTCTTCCAGAATTGTATTGACTATTTGTTCGAACAAGGTGGTCGCTCCTTCGTAGCCGAGCGTCTTGGCGTGCTGCGCTCCGATGCGGTCGTGAATTGGGAAACCTACACGGACAATCGGAATATCGAATTTCCGGGCAAGGTAGTAGCCCTTGCTGTTGCCCACCAGAAGATCCACATTCAAATCCGTCATCTGTTCTTCTATCCGGTCGAAGCTCATTCCTTGGCCTACAAGCATCGTGTCGTCATACAAGTCGCCAAGCACACTTTCCAATGTTTCGCGCAACTTGCCGCTTTCACCGCCTGAAGCGCAAAGCACAGGCTTGATGCCTATCTCGGACAAGAATGCGGCCAAACCGACCACCACATCCTCCTCCCCGTACACCACAGCCCGCTTGCCGGAAATATACTTGTGCCCATCGATGTAAAGATCTACCAATCGGCCTCGCTGCTTCCGGTATTTTTCAGGGACAGGATTGCCGGAAATAACCGACAGCAAGTCGAGAAACTTGTCGCTCTCGTTGATTCCCATCGGCAAACCGAGCCTCTGGTTTGTGACATCGAAAGCCTGCTCCAAATATTCGCCAGCAGATTGGTATTGATTCCGATCTCTACTTTTGCCATTTTTGCCTCGATGGAGGATATAGCCAAGTTCAATGGAAACCGATGCAGAGCCTGTCCGGCGAATGGCATCCAAGCTGGTTCCTCCTTCGGAAATCCGCTGATATTTGTCCCACGAAGTCCCGTCGAGCGTGTCCGAATAATCAGGAAAAAGGATCGTCTCGATGTTAAAATCGGACATAATTTCTTTCAGATGGCGAATATCTTCCGGGGAGATAAAATTGGAGAAC
>MKRS01000876.1 GCA_001897035.1 Bacteroidales bacterium 45-6 | reverse complement strand
TGGTGCTGTCGATTTATTCTTTGGCGGGGAAAGAGGGGTATAAGCATGTTGTTGGACGTGTTAGCCAAAATCAAGAAGCTTCATTCGCTCTGGATGGCCTCCAAAAAGGAATTTACTTGTTGCGTGTTTCTGAAAAAAACTCTTTGGGGCACAATAGGAAAATCATACTTTGACATAGATCGCCAAGCATGGTGAGGACGCACTTATTCTTCTTTGTATGAACTATCTTGCACATGCATACCTTTCCTTTGCAGATTCTGAAATAATGGCCGGAAATTTGGTGGCCGACTTTGTCAGGGGAAAGCAGATAGATGATTTTCCGGAAGCTGTTCAAAAAGGCATCCGCATCCATCGCCTTATTGACGAGTACACGGATCATCATCCGGTCAATCTTCGAGCAAGAAAGTTTTTCGAGGCTTCAGTCGGCAGGTATTCTGCTTCATTTCTGGACATAGCCTACGATCATTTCCTGTCTGTGGGCAACACATGGGAGCCGGGAGATGGCTGGCTGTTTTTTTCGATGGATTGCTACCGGCGAATGGACGAGGTTTTGCCTCTTTTGCCCGACCGGTTTCAAAAGCTATACAGCTACATGAAATCCGAGAATTGGTTGTACCGTTATCGCGAGACGGAGTTCATCCGCCAAAGTTTTGAACGGCTCTCCCGCAGGGCTACGTATTTGGCCGATGAGAATCCGGCATTTTCCGATTTCCAATCCGGCTATTCCGATATCAGGATTGCGTTTGGCGAGTTTTTCCCGGAATTGAAACAATACGTTCAGGAAATATAAACGCATAAAAACCCGGCAAATAAATGAATTTTATTGCCAGGTTTTGCTTGTTAAATTTAAACCGAACTTTGTTTGCTTATCCCCTGACTATTGTCTGCTCCCTGTCGGGGCCTAAGGACACGATCGCAACGGGAACTCCCAACTCGGATTCCAAAAATGCGATGTAGTCGGAAAATTCCTTCGGAAATTGCGATTCGGAAGTCATTTTCGTCATGTCTTTTTTCCATCCCGGGAATTCTTTGTAAACAGGTTCCACATTGTCTATTTCATAAGGGAAATCACGGGTTTCCTCGTCTCCGATTTTGTAGGCAACGCAAGCTTGGATGGTGTCGAAGCTGTCCAGAACATCGCTTTTGGTCATGATTAATTTGGTGACTCCGTCCAGCAGGATCGCGTAACGGAGAGCCACCAGATCCACCCATCCGCATCGGCGGGGACGGCCTGTGACCGCACCGAATTCGAAGCCGATCTTGCGGATTTTTTCGCCTGTTTCCTCGTGTAGCTCAGTGGGGAATGGCCCGCTTCCTACACGGGTGCAGTAGGCCTTGAAGATGCCGTACACCTCTCCGATTTGGTGCGGAGGGATGCCCAAGCCGATACAGGAGCCTGCGCAGACGGTGCTGGAGGAAGTGACGAATGGATAGGAGCCGAAGTCGATGTCGAGCATAGTTCCCTGGGCGCCTTCAGCCAAGATCTTCTTACCCGATTTTATTTGGTCGTTGATGAGGTGTTCGCTGTCAACGAAGGCAAATTCCTTCAGTTTATCGAGCCCTTCGAACCATTCTGCTTCGATTTTCTCCAATTCTGAATAGTCAAAATTGTGTTGCTCGAATATCTTGATGTGGCGTTCTTTTACCGCCGCATATTTTTGATCGAAATTATGCAATATGTCGCCAACACGCATTCCGTTGCGGCTCACTTTGTCGGTGTAGGTTGGCCCGATGCCTTTGCCCGTAGTCCCGATTTTAGCGTCACCTTTGGCTGCCTCGTAGCATTTGTCGAGCAGGCGGTGGGTGGGCAGGATCAAATGTGCCTTTTTCGAGATCAGCAATCTTTCGGTCAGTTTGTGGCCCGATTGCTCAAGGGCTTCTACTTCGATTTTAAACAAAGCCGGATCGAGAACGACTCCATTTCCAATTATGTTGGTTTTGTTCCCTTGGAATATTCCCGATGGAACTGAGCGGAGGACATATTTTTTTCCTCCAAACTCCAATGTGTGACCTGCATTCGGCCCTCCTTGAAATCGGGCAATCGTGTCGTAGGACGGTGTCAGCACATCTACGATTTTGCCTTTTCCTTCGTCTCCCCACTGCAATCCCAACAATACATCAACTTTCATTTGGTTTTGGTTATTTGGTTTTTTTCCACACAAAACAGCTCAGCCTTTTTGTCTCAAAGTTGTCGGCCGTCACGTGTCGGTATGTTTCAGGTGATTATTTCTTTTTGCTTGTTTTTTTAGTCGTCTCTTTTTTGTCTCCGGCCTTTTCCAATTTACGTTCCTCGGCAATCTTGTGGCGTTGGCATTTCGAACAGATTCCGTAGATGTACATGCTGTAATAGCTTACCTTGAATCGTTCGAGGGTTTTTTGTTTGGCAGGCACGAATAGGTTTCCGTTCTTGTATTCCCTTACGCTTCCGCAGTTGATACAGATAAGGTGGTCGTGGTTTTCATTGCCGTAGGCCCGTTCGTATTGCGAAACATTTGCCCCGAACTGGTGTTTCACCACCAACCCACAGTCTAAAAGAAGCTCGATGGTGTTGTACAAAGTGGCTCTGCTAACTCTAAAGTTAGAGTTTTGCATGGTATTGTAGAGCGAGTCCATATCAAAATGACCTTTTGACGAATAGATATGGTCGAGAATTGCATAGCGTTCGGGTGTTTTCCGGTGCTTATGCTTGTTCAGATAGATCGTGAATTCTTCTTTTACGTGTTCTCGAATATTTGCGTAATCCATAAATATTATTTCTCTCTGCGGTGAACAAAATTAGTTATTTTTTGATGAATATTCATTTGATTCTGCGTAAAAAAAGAGAAATTTGTCCGATTTTTTTTGATCTGCTTATTTAGAACGATTAAAAGCATGGCTTTGAGAGCCATTTATTTAAATTCAAGGGAAAGGAGGATACTGGCGGTGTAACTTGGCTGGGTGCATCTGGAAAAAATATACGGGGAGCAAGTCCAGTTTGAGTCATCTGATGTATCTTTGCGGAACTAACAATCAAAACTCTTCATCATGTTTAGCAAAGATATATATGTAGGACGCCGCGATAGGCTCAGGCGGATGGTAGGAAGTGGGATCTTGTTGTTTCTGGGTAACGAAGAAACCGGGATGAACTACGAAGACAACACCTATCCGTTTCGCCAGGATTCTACTTTTCTCTATTTTTTCGGATTGCCGTATGCCGGTTTGAACGCTTTGATCGACTTGGACGAGGGCAAGGAAGTCATTTTCGGCGACGAACTGGGAATCGACCACATTGTGTGGATGGGGAACCAGCCTACATTGAAGGAAAAGAGCGAAAAGGTGGGCGTGGAACGTACCGAACCTTCGCGGAACATCTTGGCATATCTTCAAAAGGCGGTCTCACAAGGCCGTAAAATTCACTTTCTGCCGCCATACAGGGCCGAACATAAGCTGAAGCTTGTGGAATGGACGGGTGTGCCGCCTGCAGAACAGCCGGATGCGGCCTCCGTGGAATTTATCCGGGCGGTTGTGA
>MKRS01000875.1 GCA_001897035.1 Bacteroidales bacterium 45-6 | reverse complement strand
CGCAATTATGCGAGAAACGAACCCTTGCTTACTTCTCCACGGAAAGCTCAAGGTAAGCCGCAGGCCTCGGTCAATCTTCCCCTGGCGAGTTCCCGTTTGCATGAAGGAGAAGGGAAATTGCCTGAAAATGTTCATGTTAATCAAGAATCCCGAATAGAAGATGTTGCGGCGCAACCAGCGAATAAGAGTGGTGAAGCAAGGCCAGATCCTGATTTGCAGCGGAAAACCAATGAATTTTCCCACGCAGCCAAGGAGACCGCCGACAAGCTTTTTGCCGACGCGGACGTGAAAACGAGCAAGCATAAAAAAGAATCCCGCAAACTTGGGCTGATGGCTACCGGAGGTTTGGGCCTGTCGTCGCAAACGAAGGCTGCCAATCAGTTGCTCTCGCTCGACGGTTACGCGGAAGCCGCTTCCGATTTGAAAAGCAACAACAACTTCATGTCCGTGCAAAGCATGAAAAGCTCGTCCAATTCGACCTATCAGCTCGACCATTCTTGGCCCATCTCGTTCAGTGTGGGGGTGACAAAGCCTTTGACAAGCTTTCTAAACTTGGAGTTTGGCATCAGTTACACCTACCTCTATTCCAAGCAAAGGGGAGAATCTGATGCGAGCATGAGGCAAAGCCAGCAATTCAGCTACATCGGCTTGCCCGTCGGGTTGAATTTCCGGGTGGCTACTTGGGATCGGTTCCGTTTGGGAGTTCTCCTTGGAGGAAGCATCCAGAAGGATGTGGCAGGCCGATTGAAGCAGGAGATCAAAGCTTCGTCTTCCTATGAAGACTATTCGACCAACAGCATACATCAAAAACGTATCCAGCCTTCCATCAATGCCAACCTACATTTGTCTTACTCTATTGGCAAGAACTTCAGCCTATTCGGTAAGGTCGGCGGAGCGTACTATTTCGATATGAACGACACTTACAATACCATTTATTCCGATAAGAATTTTCTCCCGGATATTGGTCTTGGTCTCTCTTACAACTTCGAATATTAAATTATTAACTCTATAAAAAATAAATTATCAATTATGAAGATCAAAACACTTTTTTTATTCGCAGTCGCAGCCAGCTTTGCTGTTTGGCTCACTTCTTGCTTGAATGGGGACAATTCGCAGACGCTAACCAATGCCTATGGGTATGTTACACAGGAGAATTCGAAAATCCATATAAACACTTCCGGCGGGCACCCTATCACCTGGAGCGGCATTTCGAGCAGCCTGTCTCCCGGACAATGCATCAAATTGACCTATACGATAGACGGTTCCTATTTGGATGGAGTTTATAATGCCACAGAACACAATGTTGTTAAGTCAGATATACAAGCTTGCAGTCTCACCAATGGTGCTCCTATCAGCGTGAATGACAGCAACTTCATCTCTTCTACCACTATCACCGCTTGGCATTATACTGAATGGTATGGCGACAATTGGTTTTTGGGTTTGATTACCAAGACTTATCCCGGCGTTGGAATAACTCCGAAGTTCTATTATTCGACAAACAATCCCGTTGCAAGTTTTGATGTCACAAAAGATTCTGTCATCATCGATATGCGGTTGAGCGTGAGCGGGAAAGCTTCATCCGCCACTCCCCTGACTACTCCTGTTGAATGCACGGTGGATTTGACACCCATTCGCGCCATGTTCACGACTTCGTCCTTTGCCGATAAATATATTCCTATTTATTTCCGCTATTATCCCACAGTCTCCTCAAAGACTACGACTTCAAAGACTTTGATCTATATCCCAACGACGAATAGCTGATCGTAGCAGCATATCTTGCACGCAGGCAAATATTGGCTCGGGCTTGAAATTCTTGGAAAGGAGAAAACTATCAGAAAGTTTTCTCCTTTAACTATTTATTTCCGTATGAATGTTGGAATTGTGATGAAATGATTATTTTTGCACCCGAATAAAGAGCAGGAACGGAATGTTTAGTGGTGCGATTAGGTTATTGTTGGCGATCATTTTTTCCCCGAGACAAACTTGGAAGGAATTGTCTAAGGCGAAGGACGGCGACCGTTTTTTTAAGAGGAGCTATTTGTTTCCGATTGTCATCCTGATAGCACTGACAAGCTTAGTGGGTGGGTATCTACATGCAGACGAGCATCTGCTCCAAAATGCAGTCAAGGATATGCTTGTTGCTTTGATAGAGGTTAGCGCAAGCCTATTCATATCCTCCTACTTGTTCAATGAATATTTGGGCAGTGTTTCCGCCGAGCTTAAGAATATGTCGAGGTCCCGGCAATTTATGGCTTATGCCTCGGCCTTGAATTATGTCCTTTATATGCTGGTGGCATTGTTCAGCGACCTGTTCTTCTTGTGGATGTTTTCGATCTATGCAGCCTATTTGGTGTACATGGGGTCGTTCCAGTTCCTGAAATTGAGTGAAGACAAGAGGGGACAATTCGTGGCGATCACCTCGCTCCTGGTTTTGTTTGTCCCGTTCATCGTCAAAAATATTTTGGGACATATTGTTATAAAATCCTGATAGTTATGAAGCCAACATCTATAAATATTAAAAATAAACGGGCCACTTTCGATTATGAGTTGCTCGACACCTATACGGCCGGATTGGTGCTGACGGGTACGGAAATCAAGTCGATCCGTCTCGGAAAAGCCAGCTTGGTGGACACCTTTTGTTATTTCGAGAAGGGCGAATTGTGGGTCAAAAACATGTATATTGCTGAATATTTCTACGGCACCTACAACAACCACGCCCCTCGCCGTGAAAGAAAGCTCCTGCTCAACCGCAAGGAGCTGAAAAAGATTGAGCGTGCCGTGAAAGAAACCGGTCAAACCATTATTCCGACCCGGCTGTTTCTCAGTGACAAAGGTCTTGCAAAGCTCAATATTGCGGTGGCAAAAGGTAAAAAGCAATACGACAAACGCCAGTCGCTGCGCGAAAAAGACGACAAGCGCGACATGGACCGGTTTTTCAAAAAGGGATGAGAATATTCCCCGAATTTTTACTTAATTTTTTTAATACTAAATTGTCTAGCAATCATACAATGAGTCAATCCATTCAAGATATTCTCAAGGAACGCGTTTTGGTTCTCGATGGAGCCATGGGTACCATGATTCAACGTTTCAAACTGAAGGAAGATGATTTCCGGGGCGAACGCTTCAAGGATTCCCCTGTTTTGCTGAAGGGCAACAACGATTTGCTGGTACTTACCCGTCCCGACGTGATCGATTCCATCCACCGCCAATACCTGGATGCCGGTGCCGACATCATTGAAACCGACACTTTCAACGCAACCAAAGTTTCGCTGGAAGATTACCGGATGGGACACCTGGCCAAGGAAATCAATTTGACGGCGGCTCGGTTGGCTCGGAAAGTGACGGACGAATACACCTTGAACAATCCGTCGAAACCTCGTTTTGTGGCCGGTTCAATTGGTCCTACCAACAAAACTGCGTCGATGAGCCCCCGGGTGGAAGACCCGATGTACCGCGCCGTCTCTTTCGATGACCTGCGTATTGCTTACAAAGAACAAATTGAAGGTTTGGTC
>MKRS01000874.1 GCA_001897035.1 Bacteroidales bacterium 45-6 | reverse complement strand
ATGAGAGGGTGAAAAATTATTATGTGCGCCAACAATTTAGCCGCTATATCCCTGCCGGATCCAGATTTTTGGCGATTCCAAACAATCAAATGCTTGCAGCCTTTACTCCATCGGGAGATTCATTGGTTGTGGTGGCTGTGAATAACACAGATATGAGTCAAGTGCACGCAATGGATCTCTCGTTGTTCAAAAGTTTGACTGGAAATCCAAGTGCGACCAGAACTTCCGGTACTGAGAATAATGCCAAAGCAACTGATTTCACACTTTCTGGCTCAGTGTTGCATGTCAAAACTCCTGCCAGGAGCATCACCACCGTTGTTATCCCGATATTAACAGATGGTGCCGTGGTGAGTGGCTTGCAAGAGGAACTTCCTTACCTCATCGTGTCGCGTACCTCGAACGATGTTGTTGTCAAATCGTCCGGAACTTCCACCATAGTATCCAATTATTTCTATGGTGATTCGTCGCAAGTGTGGAAATTATCCGTAAAAGAGGGTGGGTATTCCATCAAAAACTTACAGGGATTGACTTTGACCGATACAGGAGCGTATTACTTAACTGCATCACCTTCGCCAGGTGGTGCGGGGCAAATTTTTAATATGGAAAATACAGGGGATGACTATTATAAAATCACCTCTCTTTTTTCGGGGAAAGTTTTTGACTTGGAGGGCGCGACATCTGCGAACGGGACAAAGGTTGGGCTGTATGCTTACGGAACCAGTCAGGATGCTGTTACACGTCAATGGATGTTTGTGAAGGCCCCCTTGTTGAAGTCTGCAGGCACGGGTTCTGGAGTTGAGGATGCAACTGATAATTCGGACGCAGTACGCATAATAGGAGGAATTGGAGCAATATTGTTGTTTCAGGTTTCAGGCTATGCGAAAAAAATTATGGTTTACACCATGGCCGGAGAAGAAATCTTGAAGCAGGATGTTTATGGTAGTTCTGCCGTGGTTCCTATTCATAAAGGAATTTATCTGGTTTGCTATCAGGTGAATGGTAGCGATAAACCTAAAACGGTGAAGGTGCTTGTTCGATAACTAAAAAAGAGGCTTTCTCAAAGAAATGCTAATGGCACAGACTTTGGGGTGTGCAAGCAGTTAGCCTAATTCGCTAATCTGCAATCAAAACACTTTTGAGACAGCCTCTTCTTGTTAAAGGAAAACGACGATAGAATTATCGTTTCAGCCCATATTTTGTTTCAAATTCTTCCCGGTCGAATTTCACATAGGTTGGCACTGCCGGCGTATAGTCATCTTCGTCCCAAAGGGAACTTGTGAGCATCAAGTCGGCACTGTAGCGATTGCAGGCAATCGGCACGTTGTGCACACGGCATTGACGGAGTAGCATCATGATGTCTGCTTCGTGGGGTTGGGCGTTTAGGTCGTCGATCAGGAAGATGGCGAGGTCGATTTCTTTTCGAACCACCATCGCCGCAATTTCTGCGTCACCGCCCAACGGCCCGGAGTTCATGCGGGTGATTTTGGCGTTGATGCCTTTGCTTTCATAGGCTTCCTGGATAAGTTTTCCCGTGGTTCCGGTGCACACCAGGTGGTGCGGTTTCAAGAAATCCGAATTGTAGAAACACCAGTCCACCATGTCTGCCTTGCGGTTGTCATGTGCAACCAATGCGATTGTCAATGTCTTTTTCATAATGTTTTCTTTATAGAAAATGATTGTATAGATTTATTTCGACACAAAAGGCAGTTTCACTACCTTGGCCTTCAGGTTTTTATTTCTCACCTTGATGTATATCTCGCTGTCCGTTTTCGCATAGTCTTTGGCTACGTATCCGAGGCCAATCCCTTCCTTGAGGCAGGGGGAAATGCTTCCTGAGGTGACACGGCCAATTGTTTCGTCTTTTTCGTTCACTATTTCGTAGCCGTGGCGTGCGATTCCTTTTTCTACCAGCTTGAATCCTACTAATCTTTCGACCGTCCCGTTTTTCTTGTCAGCTTCAATTTTGTCGCGTGAAATGAAATCTTTTCCATCCACAAATTTGGTGATCCATCCCAATCCGGCTGCAATAGGAGACGTGCTGTCGTCGATGTCATTACCATAGAGGCAGAATCCCATTTCCAGTCGCAAAGTGTCGCGACAGCCCAGCCCGCAAGGCTTGATGCCTTCTTCTTGTCCGGCCTCAAAGATGGCGTTCCATATTTGTTCGCCAAATTCGGGGTAGAAATAGAGTTCGAAACCGCCAGCACCCGTGTAGCCTGTGTTGGAGATGATGACCTCCTTGACCCCGGCAAATTCTCCGGTGGTGAAATTGTAGTACGGGATGCTTGCCAAGTCGATGCTTGTGAGTTTTTGCAACACCTTCACCGCTTTCGGCCCTTGAATGGCGAGCTGAGCGGTGTGGTCAGATGCATTTTCGAGTTCGGCTCCAGCCGTGTTGTTTGCCACGCACCAGTTCCAGTCTTTCTCTATGTTGGCGGCATTCACCACGAGCATGTATTTTTCTTCTTCGTATTTATAAATGAGGAAGTCGTCCACGATTCCCCCGTTTGCGTTTGGAAAATAGTTATATTGTGCCTTGCCGATGGTGAGGTCTGCTACGTTGTTGGATGAAACTTTTTGTAAAAATTCGAGAGCTTTGAAACCTTTCACCCAGAATTCGCCCATGTGAGAAACGTCGAACACGCCCACTCCGTTTCTCACTGTGTGGTGCTCGTCAATAATTCCGGAATATTCGATGGGCATGTTGTAACCTGCGAATTCGTGCATTTTCGCATTAAGCGCGATATGTTTGTCTGTAAATGGCGTTGTCTTCATATATTCTAATGGTAAATCTCTAAAATTTTTAAATTTGTCTATTATTATTCCTCACTTTTGCTTTCCACTAATTGGGCAATCTTCACGATCACTTCCACCGCTTTTTCCATCGACTGCACGGGAATGAATTCATATCTTCCGTGGAAATTCAGGCCTCCGGCGAATATGTTGGGGCAGGGGAGACCCATAAACGAAAGCCTGGCGCCGTCTGTGCCGCCACGGATAGGCTTTACCTCGGGGATAATGCCCACTGCCTCCATTGCTTCGAAGGCATAATCCACGATGTATTTCATGGGTTCTACTTTTTCGCGCATGTTGTAGTATTGGTCGCGGATGTCCACCGTGGTGCTTCCCGGATACAATTTGTTGATGTAGTCCACAGCGTCTTGCATTGTTTTTTTGCGGTTTTCAAAGAGTTCCCTGTCGTGGTCACGGATGATGAACGACAGGCTTGCTGAATCGGTGGAACCTTGCATCGTGTGGAGGTGGAAAAAACCTTCGTACCCGCAGGTATGTTCCGGTCTTTCCTGCGCCGGAAGCAGGCTGATAAGCTTGTTGGCGATCATCAGGGCATTCACCATTTTGCCTTTGGCATATCCCGGATGCACGCTACGTCCTTGTATCTGTATTTTGGCACCTGCAGCATTGAAGTTCTCGTATTCCAATTCTCCAATGTCGCCTCCGTCCATGGTGTATGCCCAGTCGGCTCCAAATTTTTGCACATCAAAATAGTCGGCACCTTGTCCGATCTCTTCGTCGGGGGT
>MKRS01000873.1 GCA_001897035.1 Bacteroidales bacterium 45-6 | reverse complement strand
GATACTTTGCTTTAGCACATTAAGAAACATTTGTGCTCATCACGGAAGGGTTTGGAATAGACGACTAAAACAAGTAAAACTCCCTACTCATCCTACCCATACTTTCTTGAAAAATAAATCAATTTATACAAACAAGCTATACGCAACCTTATCTTGTATTGAGTATGTTTTAAAACAAATAAGTTCTGGGTCAACATTTAGTGAACGACTTAAAGAATTAATGAAAACCTGTCCGTTGGCACAGACAAAAGAAATGGGCTTCCCAAAAAACTGGTTAGACGAAGAACTATGGAAATAACCACTGGCTATAACAAGGGTTTTGCGTCAGGCGGGCTGATGTGCTTTAGCCAAGCGTTTGTGCATTTAAACCCACCCGAACGCAAAGCCCGCCCCCGTTGTACGTAATACCCTATGACAAAGCACCGTGACAAAAAGACTGACTGAAAATGGCAATATGCTTCCCAACTTTTGACGAAATACAAAACCTTAAAGTAAAACCAGAAATCGGAGAACTTTATTTGCTTAACTTTCTTAAAAACAGTTTAGACGACAGCTTTGAAATTTTCTTCAATCCATTTCTGAACGGTGATAGACCTGACGCAATAATAATGAAAGAGAACCAAGGTGTTCTAATCATTGAAGTTAAACAAGAAAAATCACAAGCACTGACATTGAAAAACTATTGAAACTTTTTAATTACTGGCCATAAAACCCATTTTTGTTTCCTTCGTATTCTTCCGGATGCTTTTCGCAGCCGTAATTTGCGATTTTTTATTACCTTCGCAAGGTGCAAAACTGTGGTGAGTTCTGCCGAAGGCTTAGTTCAATTCGACGAAGCCTGCAAACGAAAGCAGGTCTATTTATAAACAAAAAACGGAATTTTGAAAGTTAGATTTTTAGGTACAGGTACTTCCACAGGCATCCCGGAAATTGGGTGCAAGTGTGAGGTGTGCCAGTCGAGCGACAAGAGGGACAGGCGGCTGAGAGCCTCCGTGCTGATTGCCGAGAAAGGACGGAATATCCTGATCGATTGCGGTCCTGACTTCAGGGAGCAAATGCTGGATTTGCCTTTTCAGAAAATTGATGGTGTATTGCTGACGCACGAGCATTACGACCATGTGAGTGGTCTGGACGATTTGCGTCCGTTCTGCCGTTTCGGCGATGTCCGCATCTTTGCCGAAAGCAAGGTCTCGAACTCCATCCAGCGACGGATGCCTTATATTTTCGTAAAAGAAAAATACCCTGGCGTGCCGAGGCTTGAGATGGTGGAAATAGAAAACGAACCCTTCCTGGTAGATGAAGTCTTGGTGACCCCTATCCGCATCATGCACTACACGCTGGGGATCTTTGCTTACCGCATTGGCCGGTTTGCCTACATCACCGACATGAAAAGTATTCCCGACGAAGAATTTTCAAAGCTGGAGGGTTTGGAGGTGCTTGTAGTGAATGCGTTGAGGATCAAAGAGCATCTGTCGCACCAAAACTTGGAGCAAGCCCTTGCATTTGCCGCTCGGGTGAAAGCTAAAGCCACCTATTTCATCCACATGAGCCACGATATGGGGCTTCATGCCGAGGTGAGCAAGACTTTTCCTGCCAATGTTTTCTTTGCTTATGATGGATTGGAATTGGAGATCGGGTAGATATAAAATAAAAAAAGATTTTCCCGCATCCTTGCGAGGAAATCCTCCATTTAACTTGGTTCGATAGCCTCGAACCGCTTCTGATTTTTGTAAGACCAAGCTTACACTCGTTTTACCGTTACTTCAATGTAGCCGTCAATTCGCGAATTTGACTATTCACTCTTTGGCACATGAATCCGTTTCGTACGGATTTGTAACGTTCCACTTGATTGCGCAAACTTGCAATCAGGCGAAGTTTGTTTTCTCTTTCTGTCATAATAAATAAAATGATAACCTGAATCTTTTAAACCTAAAACACGGATTTCTCTAAATCCACAGTACAAAGATACGGAATATGTTTGATAAATATGTTTTAGAACATATATTTATTGGGTATTTAATGTTTTTTATGATTTATGCATTCGTAAGAAATAATGATTGTTTTGTCAAGTTGTTGATTTATAGGTGATTTTCTTTTGCATCTATCAGCGAACTAATCAATCGCTTTATCCACTAATTTTTTTAGCTCGGCATAGCGTTCTTTTCGCCCATCCGGTTTCAAATAAAAGGTCATGAGGAATGCGCAATATTTCCTGTTGTTGTCCACCCAAGGATAGCTTCCAAACATTCCCGGGCTGCCCACGCAGCCATTGTCTATCACCCATTCTCCATAACCGTATCCTAAGTTGCCTGCTTCTGCGGGCGAATAGGCCACTTTCACATCGGGGGTAATCCGGTTGACTTGCATCAGCCCGATGCTTTTTTCGGAAAGAATCCGTTTGCCGTGGAATGTGCCTTTGTTGAGGATCATGGTCAGGAAATGGATATAATCCGCGGGAGTGCTGCTGGCACCTCCTGCGGGCAGGGGAACTTTGGCTTTCCCGAAGTCGGTGTTTGCCATCTCCAAGGGTTGGGCGATGCGTTCGTCGAAAAGTGCCGAAAAGCTCTTTCCCCCAATTTTTTCGACGATGGCTCCTGCTATTTCCAGTCCTGTGTTACTATAACGGAACACCTTTCCTGGCTTACCCTCCATTGGGAACTGTGCGATTCGGGCAATGGCTTCGTCCATGCTGTTCAAGGTCTTCATGTCCTTCAGGTCTTTGCCGAGGTCTGGCGACTTTATTCCGGTTGTATGCGACAAGCAGTCGCTGATCGTGATGCTCCCTTTTCCGCTTTTGGAAAGTGCTGGCAAGTATTTTCCGACGGTGTCGTTCAGGTTTAGCCGCCCTTCGTCCACGAAAGTCATCACCAATGCCGCACTTAGCCATTTACTACAACTGGCAATGGCTAAGCGGGTTGTCGGGGTGAATTTGCCGAGGTCGGCTGTTTTTCCTTGCCGCTTTGCGAGGTAGTTGGCCACGAACTCTTGTTTGCGGGTCATGTTGTTGACGCTGTTGCTGTAAACGATTTTCTCATCTTTGAAAACCAGCAGGATGGCCCGCCCGCCCATTTCATCTGCGTGGGAGTGAAGCCATTTGTCCACGTCTAAAAAATCTTGTTGCGCTTGCGTTGTACCGAAAGCCAGCAATGCCAGTATAAATAAAAATAACTTTCTCATTTTTCTTTAGATTTAGTAATGGGAATTATTTATAGTCGCAAAAGTGTAAGCTGATAGCCAATAGCTTTTAGCCATTAGCCTTTTCTAACAGCTATCAGCTAATAGCTAAAGGCTATGTTTTGCATTTAAGAAAAGTCCGACAAAATTTTTAATTTCAGCCTGTTGCTGATTCGCTATATTCAATTCCAATAGTCTATTCTTTGGTTATAGTTCTTGTTGTTCCATTGGAACGCATATTTTCCCTGAATGTATTTCGGCACGGGATTGTCGGTCACTTCGAGCGGTGCCATCCATTGGCCGTTGTAGGCCGGCATCGTTGTCTGCTCGATGGATCCATTTCCGAGCGCAACATTTTTGCCAGCTTGACTATTGTTGAAGGTGTAGTCCATCA
>MKRS01000872.1 GCA_001897035.1 Bacteroidales bacterium 45-6 | reverse complement strand
ACCTTATGCGGGCTAATTACCTTCCTTTGAATACAGCACGTCTTTTTTCGAGAAAGGCAGCCGCACCTTCTTTAGCATCTTCTGTATCGAATAAAGCTCCGAACGCAGCGATCTCAGTGTCATATCCGTTTAGCTGCGTGTCAAAAGCGGCATTTACCGCTTTGATAGCGCCCGCTACAGCAAGCGGCGCCTTTGCATTGATAAGCTCAAGTATACTCAATGCTTTCGTTAGCAGTTCCTCCGGAGATACTACATGATTGACCAGCCCGTATTGCAGGGCAGTAGCCGCATCAATCATATTCCCTGTCAATATCAGCTCTAATGCACGGCCTTTGCCAACGAGATGAGCAAGCCGTTGCGTGCCTCCATACCCCGGGATCAACCCCAGGTTAACCTCAGGCTGGCCAAATTTTGCATTGCTTCCAGCAAGCCGGAAATGACAGGCCATCGCCAGCTCACAACCACCACCCAATGCAAAACCATTCACTGCCGCTATAACAGGCTTGGGCGACTGTTCAATTTTGTTAAAGACCAGTAATTGCCCTTTTTCTGCCAATGCCCTGCCACCGGTTGCATCCAGGGTGTTGAATTCACTGATATCGGCGCCGGCTACGAATGCTTTATCCCCGCTCCCTGTAATGATAGCTGATCGTATTTCGGGATTGTTACAAACATCATCCATGGTGGCGCTTAGTTCTTCAATCACTGTTGCATTCAGCGCATTGAGTTTATCAGGCCTGTTGATGGTAATGATCAGTATACGATTGTGAAAAGCAAGCGAAAGTGTCTGCATAAGAAATTTTTTATATGCCTGCTGCAAAGATACAGCAGCATGCTTGTATGAAATTATATAGTAATAATTCAGTTTTATCGTCGTCATGATAAGTATCTCACGAATACTTCGTCCTTCGGATAGATTATTTTCCTGTTTGCAGATGTTTTTCGTTTGTTAATTAACGCTTTGACCCAACTTATTTTTTTCTTACCCGTATAAATATCAGGGAATTGGAAATTCACCTATTCTTTTGCCCGGTTAACCGATTATGTCGACCAAATATCATCATTCATATAGAAATTTGCCCCGTTTGAATAGAATACCAAATTATATTAACTGAATTGACATGCACGAAGAATCCCTGGTCATTGCTGAATCAATAGCAGCAGCTAACAGCCCTAAGCACGATTTTGTATTTATAAAATCGGAATATAAGATCATTAAAGTAAGGTTCGATGAAATATTGTTTTGCGAAGGAATGAAAGACTATACGCAAATATATATGAACGGCAGGCCTCAGCCGGTATTGACACTTCAGAACCTTAAGAATTTCAGCTCCCGGCTACCCGAAAGCGATTTTGTAAGGGTACATCGTTCTTATGTTGTTTCACTCAACCATATTGAAACGATATCCCGTAATGAAATATCTATCGGAAAAAAAGTCGTTCCGATAGGCAACAGCTACCGCAACGACTTTTTCAAAATTATTGAGCTATATTCCTGATATCTCAGGGAGTAATGGCAATTCCCAGGTCTTTTACTTCTTCGGGAGTCAGTGAAGGAAGTGTTCCCTTCAGCAATTTTTTCATTACAGCATTACCTGTTGTTAAAGCGTCTTCCCTACTTACAAAATGCTTATCTCCCGGAACCGCAGGAATAGTTTCCTGATGAATAAAGGTTTTGCCATCCACTTTTATCTCATATCCCCAGCCCCGGGCCATTGCTATGGGCAATACTTCCACTTTCAAACGCTCATCGCCCTTCCGGGATAAATGCCGGAAAAAGGTATAAGCGCCGGCAGATAGCAATACCGACGCTATGATAGCTATGTATAACAGGTTTTTACTGGTCTTCGGCTTCATTGTATTCCTGATCGGGGAAGAATTCTCTTATATCTTCAAACTGGTAGGTGCTGCTTTTGCCGAGAAGAACGAAGCCGCGGTTGTTGATGCTGAATGCACTGGCTCCTGATCTTGCAGCTCCTTCAAAAGGTGTTTTACTGGTCCACAGATCAGTAGCAAAATCATATTCCCAGGTATCTTTGTAAATGCTTCCATTTTCCCCGGTGCACACATACGCTTTATTATTCATTACAAATGAAACAGCCTTACTGCGCACAATAGCGTAATCATCATCGTATGAATCGTCGCTTACATTACTGATCTTGCGTAATTGTGTCCAGGCCTGCCCTTCCGGCTGGGAAGGATCAAAAACGTTGAAGTCATTTACTGTGCCGCCACTGTATACGCCGGTGCATATATAAGCTTTATTCTGATAAACGAAAGCTACAGCGCCCATTCTCTTTTCCCCACTCATACTTACTCTCTGTGTCCATTTTCCGCCGGCGCCATTAGCAGGATCAAATTCCCAGATATCTTTCAGATAATTTCCATCAAAACCTGTTGATATATATCCTTTGCCATTAATGCTGAACCCTACTGCATTATAGCGCGCTGATCCGCCAAAATCTGCTTTCTGCGTCCATGTATCTCCGTCTGAATCATATTCCCAGAAATCGTTAAGCTTATTATAGCCGTCATAGCCGGTGCCAATATATCCTTTGGTATCTATGGCAAACCCCACTGCAGCATTTCTTGCTGTTCCCGGAAATACCGCTTTTTGCTGCCAGAAATTATATTCAGCATCATATTGCCAGAGATCATTGAGCCTTTTTGTACCATCATATCCTGTAACAATATATCCTTTGCCCCCAATCGTAAACGCAACTGCCTCGCTTCTGGCCACACCTTCAAAAGATGATTTTAATATCCAGTTACCCACAGTAGTATCGCTAGAGTTAGAATTCCTATTGCAGGCGGACAAAAAAGCTATCGTCCCTACCCCTGCAGCCAGGCAGATGAATAATGTCTTTACTTTCGTCATGTAAAAAAAATTTGCAGCTAAACTATCAGAAAGCCAAACTGGTAAATCGTTAAAATGTAACTTCAACATAGTTTTATAGATAAACATATAAATTGTATATACAAATACTTTTCTTTGGCATATCGCTGCTCATCTATGCCACTATAATCACAGCCTGAACAATTACAGCCTTTATATATAAAATAGGCATATTGGTATATAGAAGCCTGTAATTAGTACACACTAACAAATTAGTAACAGTATAGACCGATAATATTGCACCGAAAGCAAGAGCATATATGCAGTTTTTTGCAATAAGAAGTATGAGAAAATGGATAGTCCCTCTATGTCTGATGATATTATCGTGTATTGCCGGGTGTAAAAAAGCAGATATACAATTCGGCGAGCAGTTCGTGGACGCAAATTATACCAATGTTGTGGCTGTGGATACGCTCACGCCGGAAATCTCTACCGTAGTAAGAGATTCTGTGATAACTTCACAGACCGGTAATCTACTTATCGGCGGATATACAGATCCTTTTTTCGGCAAAATATCTTCCAGCGCATTTTTCGTATTATCAAATCCCTCCAGCATTCCCGACTTTCATGTTTCTGCAGCATACGATTCTATCGTTTTACAAATGCGCGGCGACAGCACTTTCTATGGGGATACCACTGTTGCACAGCAGTTTTCAGTCAACCGCCTGACGAGCATGAT
>MKRS01000871.1 GCA_001897035.1 Bacteroidales bacterium 45-6 | reverse complement strand
CGCTATGTGAAAAAAGGTACGGGTGAAATCGTGGACGTGCCCGGATGCACGATCACTTCCATCCACGCCAAGGGTTCGACCATCAACATTCTGGTTGACGGGGACAGGCACCCGAAAACTATCCGCAAGTGCCTGATTATAGAGTTTAACGGAATGCAGGTGTATATATGAAGGATCAAGTTTATTATTTCGGGGCGGACAATGAGAATGCTTATCTGGCGAAGTCGGGGGCGATTGTCGTCAAGCAGGATTCAACCGGGTTCCTGGACGATACTAAGGACAGGTCGGTATTTGTAGCTCCAAAAAACAAAAGCGTTACCGTTGAATTCATCCCTTGGGGAGTCAATAACGATCTTCCCATACAGGTGATTCTCAAAACGCATGGCAATGTGGCCACCGGGTCGAATGCGGACTTCAACGCCAAAATGTGCTATGGAGATGGGGTGATGGTAGTGAAGAAAAAGAAAGATCCGCTAACCGGCGAGGTCAAATTCGAAGAGCAGATCGAAAGCGAACAGCCGGAAATTTTCGATTTCCTTGAAAATAATCACATAGTACGTTTCTTTCAGGATTGCGGACAAGACATGACGGTACTTGGTGATTCGTTCGTCGAGCTTTCTTTTGACCGGAAAGGGGAAAAGATTGTGAAGATTCGCCAGAAGGAAGCTGCTTTTAGCCGGATCAGCAAGCAGAACGAGACATCGGGTCTGGTGGAATACCACGGATATTCATCTTACTGGAGTGAAAAGATCCCGGATGATTGCGTTATAACTCCGCTACTTGACCGTGAATCACCTCTCTATGATTTAAAGATCCGGATGGGACTCCTACCGGATGAAAGAACGGGGCTGAAAAAGGTCGTTTCCGACCGCCGTTTCATCGTTTCGCTTGGTTTGCCTACTCCAGGCAGGTTTTACTACAACAAGCCTTACTGGTGGTCTATCTTCACTTCCGGGTGGTACGATTTCTCATGCCTGATTCCTCACTTCAAAAAGGCACTCATGCAGAATGAGATGGTGCTGAAATACGAAGTGAGCATCAACGAGGCATTCTGGGCGAAATTGTTCAAGGCTGAAGGTATCACCAAGCCGGAAGAGCAGGCTGCACGGAAACTTGCGTTCCTGAAGCAACTGGACGAATTCCTTGCCGGGCATAAGAACGCCGGTAAAAGTTTTATCAAGCATTTCAAATATGACACGGTGAAAGGTATCGAACAACATGAAATTCTCATCAAACCTATCGAGTCGTTTATCAAGGGCGGTGAATACATCGAGGATTCGGAAGAAGCCAACAATGTCATTTGTTATGCAATGGGTGTGCATCCTTCGTTACAGGGAGCTTCTCCCGGAAAAAGCAAGACAATCAACGGGACGGAGGCCCGGGAGCTGTTCATCATCAAGCAGGCACTTACCAAACCGCTCCGGCAGGCATTGCTTTTGCCTCTCTACATAGTGAAAGCTATGAATGGCTGGGACCGGGACATTCACTTTGTGATTCCCAACATCATTCTTGAAACCTTGGATAAGGGTACTGGAGCGACAAAAAATATTGGTAACCAAAAAGTCAGCTAAGCCATGCCTATATTTTCAACAGACAAAGAAACGGCCATCGACCAACTGGCCGAAGTGGCCAAGGTTAATAGGAATTCGCCCTGGAATGTGTTCAGGATCTATATTGAAGATGCGAAGGCTCAATTCTTGTTGCCCTATCTTGGTTCTTCCCTGTTGGGCAAGATCGAGGCGACAGCTGAAACAAGCCAGGCTGAAGCTGATGCGAAATATCTGGCTTTGATTCCGATGGTGCGCCGTGCCTTAGGACCTTATGCCGTCGGGATATCCACGGATGAAGCAAGCATCTCGACCGGGGATTCTGGACACACGGTGGCCAAGTCGGACAAGTTTTCTCCCGCAAGCGACAACAAGATTGCTTTAGCAAAAGAAAGCCTTCTTTCACGTGCCTGGGTCAACATGGAAATCCTGCTGGCTTATCTGGAGGAGCATTCGGCGGACTACCAGGAATGGAAAGACACCAGGTACCACAAGAACCGGAAGACAAAGTTTTTTGCTTCTGCCGAAGAATTTCAGGACCACGGTCTTGTGGATATTGATTACAGCCGGTTGGCATTCGAGCGATTGCGGATGCTGGTCATGCGGGTGGAACAGTCGGAAGTCGCCAACCTGCTGGGTGGCAATGAAACTGCCGTTGTTTCCGGTACTGAAGACAAGGATAAGAAGATGCTTGCCCTGGTTCGCCAATTTATCGGCGCGCGAGTGGCGCAGCTTCATACGAGCAAGACAACCCGGGTGCAGCGGTCGAAGAGTGCGGAACTGGAGTTCAAGGCGGTGATCCGCCCGGCTTTTGACGACGAGTCAACGGACTGGGAGAATTACTACACCCAGCAGGCTGATTTCTGGCGTGGCAAGATCTTGGAGGCGTTGGCGGCTGATTACGAAACTCAGGCCTCGGGAAAAGTAGATTGGGACAATGAAGGAAAACATATATTTTTTGCAGGATGAGTTGAATAATAGGGGATGGCGAAAACCTGTAACAGAGTAGCCGATATATAAATACATACAGATATGTTTATTTTAAGACGTGTAACAAAAGGAAGTTTGGAAGTGAACACTTGCATGGGCATCGAGTACGTGCTGGTTCGCAAAGAAGAAAACAATGCGGAGTTTAAGGAAAGAACTAAGCTTTGGAGTCAGGATGACTTGAAGAATGTATATGGGATTGTAGCTTTTGATGGCGGTGAGTCTATAATGCCGCTGTATAAAGGATCGCACTATTTTGTGATGGCTAGTAATGGCGAGACATTTGACAATGTTTCTGAGAAATTTGGTGCACATGTTAATATGTCAAAAGTAAGAGCAAAATTCGTATGCACAGAAATTGAAGATCAGCCTGTATCCGGACAAAAAGTAGTTTCATTTGCGCCTGTAATTTCCGGTAGTGAAGAAAACAAATCTTTTGCAAAATATACACCTTCAGGAAATTTGCAAATGTATATCAGCTATGAGACTCAAGCAAGTGAATTTTTTGAAGAAGGACAGGAATATTATATTGACTTCACAAAGGCTGAATGATGAAGCAAATACGGATTGAGACCGCCAAAGGAAACATTGAATTCTCCTTGCCGGAAGAATGGGACGAACTGACAGCCAAGCAGCTCTTATTCCTGGTTGGTTTGTTCGACAAGCAAATTACGCCTGAAGAAGTGAAGGTGAAAATGGTGCTGCATTGCGCCGGTGCGCGTGTACGTGGTAAGAATGGAGATGGTAGTTTTAGGTTATCTTTCGGAAAGAAACGGGTGGACTTGTTGCCCGAGGAATTGGTTTCTGTTTCGCTTGTTTTTGATTTCTTGTTCGTGGTGGTGGACGGTGATGTGCGGGTGGATCCGCGCATCACCCGAAACCATTTCCGTGAGATCCGTGCCGGATTCACCCGGTTGCATGGACCTGATGACGGGCTGACAAATTTGAAGTACCGTGACTTTGCGGACCTTCAGATAGCACATGCGTTTTCAAATGGTGATCCGGAAGATATGGACCGGTTTATTTCCCTGCTTTACCGGAAAGAAGACGGCAGCCTTGC
>MKRS01000870.1 GCA_001897035.1 Bacteroidales bacterium 45-6 | reverse complement strand
CCAACGACAATATTGAAGGTGTTTGCCTTAAGATCGATTCGGGTGGCGGCCAGGGCATGGCCATGCGCCTGTTGGCCGAAACGATCAGCAAGCGGAACAAAGGGGTCGTCGCATTCGTGGACGACATGGCTTGCTCGGCGGCATACGGTATTTCTGCGGCATGCGACAAGATTGTGGCCAATTCGAATATGGCTAATATAGGTTCTATTGGTACTTACTGCACGATACTCGACTTTACGGCACAGCTGAAAATGCAGGGCATTGACCTGATCGAGGTTTATGCCACGGCATCGAAAGACAAGAACAACATTTTCCGCGAGGCATTGAAGGGGAATACTGAACCCCTACAGGCTTATGTGGATACTTTCAACGAGACTTTTATTCAACATATCGAGTCCACCCGTTCCGACCAATTGAAGTCGGACAGGAAAGTGTGGGGCACCGGGAAGGAGTTTTTCGGGGACAAGGCCCATGAGATCGGTCTGATCGATGCGATAGACTCTTTCTCAAACATATTGAATCATTTTTCTTAATTATAAATTTTTTGGACATGTCTAAATTCATTAAAGATTCAACGTACAACGCATTGGTTGCTGCCCGCGACAACTGGAACACGGTTGCCGCACATGTAGCCAATTCGGGTGATGGCGGCGAAGGTCTGACAGCCGAAACCGTCACCCCGCAAATGGTCATCGACGCCCTGGAGGCGGAAAGTGACACCGCTCAAAATGCCGAGCTGCAAGCGGCTCTGGACCGCATCCAGGTTTTGGAAACGGAAAATACTTCGCTTACCGAGCAAGTTGCTAACCTGCAGGGTAGCGCGGGGGAAGGAACGGCAGTAATTACTTCTACGGGAGAACAAGGTGGACAAGGTGATGACCTTGCTTCTTTCATGGAAGCAAATAAGGGAAACCACGCAATCCTTGTGGAACGCATGAAAAAAGAAGGTTTAATTTAATATCTGATTGACTATCATGGCAGGTACTACTAACACAGTAAATATTGCAGGGCTAACCAATGCGGCAAAGATTTATGCACCGGGCATAACCGCTTTGCCTTTTTATGTGATGAACGCCGTAACCGCAGCCCTTGGCATCCGGATTTTGGAAGTGAAAGGCGAACATATCCTGGTGAACAGGCGTAGGAAAGCCGGGATTCTGGCCCCGTATAAACCGGGATTGACTTTGGGGCAAGAACAGGAGATTATCAAGTTCTTGGAAATGAAACTGAAACCCGAAAGGACGTATGCGGAAATTGTTGATAATGTCACCATGTATGACGACGTCAAGGTGATTTCGGATGCCGGCAATTTTGTCGATAACAAGACAAAAAAACATCCGCTGGAACTGGACATCATCACGGCCATCGTCCGCTCTTATGCGGAAGACGTGGTAAACTACATGTTCTTTGCAGAACGTGACGACACTGTCAAGTCTCCGGCTACAGCATTCAACGGATTCAATATGAAGAAGGACGCCCTGATTGCAGGAGGGCTTATTTCGGCACCCGAAAAGAATCTGGTGACAACAGGCGCTTTTACAAATCCGGCATCCACTACCGACACTACGCCTTACGAGCAACTCGTGAGTTTCGTAGCTTCAGCAGATCCGTTCCTAAGGCAAGGCCAAGCATTGTTGCGTATCACCGAAGGCACGTTGTTGAAAGCCCGTGCCGGATACAAGAACAAGGTGAAGGCATTCAACGATCCGACCATGGCAGAAATGCTTGATCGCATCAAAGATGATGCCCGCTGTCCTAATCTTACTATAATGACACATCCAGCTTATGGATCAGGTGGAGGTTTGATGCTTACAGCTCCAGGTATGCTGGATTTTGGTGTAGGTTCTCAAAGCGACGACAAGTTTGTCCAAGTACGCGGATATAAGGATGATCCGAACGACGTTCAATTTTGGATTCAGGCAAGCTACGATGCCCGCATCAACGATGTGCACCGAAAGGTGTTTCAAGTCAACGAGCAGGTTAATACTGCTCCGGATCTGGCAGGTGATTACAAATAATAGAGTGTGCCGGGAAAACCCGGCTGCTTGATTTCTAAACTAATATAAAACAAATTATTATGGCTGAATTATATAAGAACCTACTCAAAAAGCCCGTGAATGAAAACATGGGCGGTTACAGCAACCGGATCCTGATCTATCCGGCGCACCTGGTTTCAACTGTTCCATTGCTGTCGGATGCCCCAGCCGCCTTGGCCGACCTGGCTACGGCTACCGGGACGTTTGTCTTTCCAGTGGTAGCCAACAAGCCGATAGCCATCAAGGCATCGCGCAATTCTGTCGGCTACAAGGCCGAGAACCAGGGCGAAATTGACGGTTACAGTTTCAAGGGAACCGGAACGTTCTTCTATCCTGGTGAAGAAGTCGAGTCGGCTGCCATGTCGCGCTTGCTGAACAACACCGAGGCGTATGTGGTCCTTGAAAAAGCAAACGGCGAGCAACGCTTGATCGGCCAACCCGGTTACCCATGCTCAATCAAAGCTTCGTTCGAGGGAGGTACCGCCCCAGCTGACAGGAAAGGAACCACGTTCACATTCGAGAACGACTCTTTTGTGCCGCACATCAAGCTGGCTACCCCGATCGATTTTGACACTTACTTTACGGAGGGATAAGCCATGTTGCAGAAAATTGAAAATTGGCTAAAGAACCCGAAGCGCGATTACGCTTCGGGCCTTGAATTCTTCAACCGGTTGGCCGACACGGAAACGAAGGCCCGGTTTGGAGGATTTCTCAACGGGGTGAAGGACGTTTCCGACAGCAAGGAAACGGTGGTCCATTTTCCGCAATTGATTCAACGGGTTAGTTTGATTCATGGGAAAATTAAAGCGAATCCGGATGCTTATAAGGATTTGCTCGTTACCGAATCTACCAAAGAAAGCGTTGAGAAATTGATGGCCCTGCAGAAGAAAGTGGACGAGCTTGATGAAAAGATCGGGGACTTGCAAGCCGATGCGGACGGCAACGCCGATGAAATCGACAGCCTGGGCAACGACCTGGACGAGTCCAACGAGAAGATCGAGGAATTGAAAAAAAAATTGGCCGAAAAAAACGTGACCGTCATCACTCCCGCTGATTTGCCCAAGCAATTGGCCGCTGCATACGCCCGCAACAAGGAAATCACTCCGCTCATGGCTTCGCTTCATGCCAGTTTGAAGGATGAATCTATTTCGGACGAACAGCGTCAGGGAATTGCCAAGAAATTGTGCGACCTGGACGATGAACGCCGTGGCAACTGGGATGGAATTGACAATTACCTGGAAAGCGGTAACCTGGCATTGCCGGAAGACCGGATGCTCATTTATTCGGAAGATCCCGTCATCAAGGGTGCCCAGATTGCCAAGCGGATTGACCGCCTGAGGGAAAACATCAAGAAGTCGGGAGATGCCTTGACCAAGCACCGGAAAGCGGGCAAGGAGAACCTTGTAGTAAAAGCGCAGAACCGCCTGGATACCTATACGGAAGAGCTGAACGGACTTCAAAAGGAGCTGGATGAAAAAGGCTGATTTTGACCTGCTTTTCCCGGAAGGGATTACAAGCGGACAAATCACCCCTTATGTTCACAAAGGTAGATGGGCAGTGCATGAAGTACTGCCCATTTTGTTAGACA
>MKRS01000869.1:3646-7011 GCA_001897035.1 Bacteroidales bacterium 45-6 | reverse complement strand
AAGAATCTATTTCTCGCGTGGTTCTGATGCCGATATATATAAGGAACGGAAAGAACTCGGGCGCTTGTTGCTTCCGAATATTATCGACGCGGTGGAGGGTGATTTGGAGAACACGGTTTTCTCTTTTATTCCCAATACGGCGGAGGTGGCGTTTTTCGGTATGGTGCAGGCCTTCGAAAAACACATGGATCAACTTGCCTTCGAGGAAATCAAGAAGGAGGGTGCGAACCTAAGCTCGGAGCAATTGAATCATATCTTGCAAAAAAGGAGGGTTCGGGCCGAGAAGGTGGCCATCAAGGATATAAAGCTAAGGACATTTATCGCCCAGGATTCGGGACGCGATGATTTGGCAGCCCACGTGTATGACGTCACTTACGGCTCCATAAAACCAGGCGTTGACAACTTGGTGGTGATAGACGATAGTATCGTCAGAGGGACGACCTTGCGGCAAAGTATTATCAAGATACTGGACAGGTTGCAACCCAAGAAGATTATCATTGTGTCGTCTTCCCCGCAAATCCGCTATCCCGACTGTTATGGCATCGACATGTCGCGCATGAAGGAGTTTATCGCATTCAGGGCAGCAATTGAACTGTTGAAGGAACGAAACATGGGTAATGTGATTGACCGTGTTTACAAAAAGTCGGCCGATCAGCGCAACAAGCCGAAGGAAGAGGTGGTGAATTACGTGAAAGAAATTTACGAACCGTTCACGGATCAGGAGATTTCTGATAAAATAGCCAAGATGCTTACACCCGCAGGCACTAAGGCGGAGGTGAAGATTGTTTACCAAACTGTGGAGGCCTTGCACAGGGCATGTCCGAACCACCAGGGTGACTGGTATTTTTCGGGAAATTATCCTACTCCAGGGGGAAACAGGATGGTTAACACGGCGTTCTTGAATTACATAGAGGGGGTGAACAAACGATCTTATTGATTTAGAATGGGCATCATAAAAAAAGTACCTGACATTGGAAACCAGTGTCAGGTACTTTTTTCGTTTTGCCCGTTAAGGGGTTATCACTTTTAAACCCTTTGGCACAATCCGCACTCTCACTTCTGCATCTTCATACAAGGGGTCTCCGTCGATGTGTATCCATCCCGGAGTTTTTCGTTTGATGACTGCTTCGTTGGTGATTATCTCCGTCAAGTTTTTATTGGAGTCGATGTTCTTGGAAAAAAGCTGGATCGTGGTCTGCGGTATTTCCAGCACCCCGAAAGGCTTTAGGATGGCAATGTTCATCAATCCGTCCTGGAGGCTTGCCCTGGGAGCGATGAAGGCGTTGTTCCCGTATTGGGTGGCATTGGCGCATGTTATCAGGAAGGCTTTTTCCTTGATTGTGCCGCCATTGAATGAAACCTCGTATTCTTCTGGCTCAAAGTCGATATAGCGGCCTATCACGTTCTTGAAATAGGTGAAAGGTCCCCGGATGCTTTCTTTGGAAAAGCTTTCGCTCACCGATGCATCGAAGCCCATTCCGAAAGTGCAGAAAAAGATATGGTCGTTGGCGATTCCGTAGTCGATCTGACAGATATTGTTCCCCTTGAAGGTTTTGATTGCCCGGTCGATCTGCGTGGATATTTTCAAGTCCCGCGCAAGTCCGTTGCCGGAACCAAAGGGGATGATCCCCAAAATGCTATCGGATCCCACCAGTGCTCTTGCGACTTCGTTGACGGTGCCGTCTCCACCAACTGCAACCACGTATTTCACCTTGTTTTGGACAGCCTCTTGTGCAATGTGGTTGGCATGTCCCGCATACCCTGTGATGAAAAAGTGCAAGTCGAACCTTTGCTGGTCGATTTGCGAGCTTAGCCTCTCAGGAATACTTTTTTTCGATCCGATTCCTGATATAGGGTTGATGATAACGTATATCTTCGTTTTCTGCATAGTTAAAAAACTGTTACGATTTGCTCGTTGAGTGCGCAAAATTAGAGAATTATTTTGTACTATCAACTACTTATTTTATTCAAATAGGTTGAGATTACTTGATAAATGTTAAACTGACTTGCGCCTTGTTTTCCAAATGTTTAATTTTATAGCAGAATTCAAGGTTGTTTCATTCTTATACAGTTACAGTGGCAAAATCGAGCAAAACAAATGTCTCCCGGATCTTAGATCAGTTGAAAATACCGCACCGGCTGGTGGAGTATGAAATGGACGAGTCGAATTTGAGTGCGACGCATGTGGCGGAAGTGCTGGGCGAGAATGTGGCCCAGGTGTTTAAGACCTTGGTGCTGAAAGGTAACAAGACGGGCTTCTTTGTTTGCGTAATTCCCGGAGCCGAGGAGCTTGATCTCAAATCGGCTGCAAGATTATCCGAGAATAAAAGTTGCGATATGATCCCGATGAAAGAACTGCTTCCGACTACGGGATATATCCGTGGCGCATGTTCCCCTATCGGAATGAAAAAGCATTTTCCCACTTTTATCGACCAGTCGTGCCTCGATTACGATGTGATATATGTTAGCGCAGGGCAACGTGGCTTGCAGATCGAAATTAATCCTCACGATTTGATTCGAGCCACAGGTGCAAAGCTTGTGCCGGCTGTTGGTTAGCAGCCAGCATCTTTGTTGCAAAGCCTTTACGTGCAACAAACTAAGAGATTCTGTAGCTTGTTGCATGTGATGGTTTTACCCTAATGTTTTACAATTAGTTTTTGAGCCAGGCTCTCCTGGCGGTTTGTTAGTCTTACCATGTAAATTCCGTCCGGAAGAGCCGACACGTTCAACTCCGTATCTTCTCCTGCCACCACATTTTTCGACATCACGAGTTTGCCACTCATCTGATGGATGGAAAGCGCTGATTCGCCCATATCCTTTGGAGAAGAGTAATTGACTTGGAGCGTGTTTTTGGCAGGAACGGGCGATAAAAACAATATTCCCTTGCTGTCCGTCATGTTTTCAATGCCCGAAGCCGTTCCGGCAAGCTGGGCTATTTCGTTGGCCGACAATGCATAGTTATAGACTCTGAAATCGTCAATTCGCCCATTGAATAGTGGATCGGAGAATTGACTGCGCCCAATGTAGTTCAGGGCGGGATTTAGGTTGAACGATGCGGAAGTGATGGTGCTGGATTCCGCTATTTGGATGCCATTCACATATAGCCTGGCGCCAGTTGTGCTCAAGGTGATCGCTACATGTGTCCATTTAAGGTATGGCATGGGGGTTGTTCCGTTTAAGGTTTGTTCCGCGCCTCCATTTTTGATACCAAAGCGTAGTTGCCCGTCTCCCGACCTGGGTGTCAGGAACATGTATTGTGTTTGGTCGTTGCCGAAATCGAATATGCGTTGCCACGAGCTGCTGCCGTTCCAATACGCCCAAGTGGCTATCGTGAGCTCGTTCTGGTTGGCCACAGTGGCGGGAAG
>MKRS01000869.1:0-3626 GCA_001897035.1 Bacteroidales bacterium 45-6 | reverse complement strand
TTGTATGAACGAGTTCGACCCATTGAGCGATATGGCTTGGGAGCCAATTTTCCCCGCTGTATATGAGATTGTCCCGTATGTTGCCGCATGGTTGAGGTTGGCGGTGCTGTCGAGAGTATTATTCTCGAATTTGTAGCAAGCCACAAGTTCTTTGTCCGTTGTCGTTGTGGCTGTGACCTCGCTTGAATAGGCGGAGCGGTTCAAGGCATTGTCCACCGCCTTGATCTTGTAATAATAGGTTTTGCCGGATGCGGTGGTATTGTCAACAAACGACGGGGATTTGACGTTGCGAGCAATCGTGTTGTAGAATCCTCCCACCGAGACGGCCCGAAAAACAGTGTAGCCAGCCAGGTCGGTTTCGGGATTGGCATCCCAATCGATCCTGACGGATGTGGCGCTTGGAGTGGTGGCGAGGTTGGTTGGTGCATTTGGTGCGACGAATTCCACGGAGGCTGTCACGGGGATGAACCGCCATTGCTGGTTTGTCCCTCCATTTTTTTCACGTTGCTGTATGCTTGCTCCTGAAGAGTATGGCGCGGCTGCCTCCAAGCACTTGGCGCTTTGTCGGCTGCGGATGTAGAACCATCCGTCCCCGGCGTAGTCGAGATACCACTGCTGGTTGGTGCCTTTCGTATCAGTCCATTGTTGGACGGTAGCTGCATCGTCGAGGGAATAATTTTGCACGTCGGCTACTAAGCTGCTATTCACGTTGGTAAGGGTATAGTAGCTGAAATCACCTCCAACCCGAGAGTCCACCGGGATAACATTCCATTGTTGGGAGGTGGCTGCTGTGCTGGTGTATTGCCGTAAGGGAACACCGGTTGTTGTAGCTCCAAGTGGCACCGACATCACTTTCTCGCTCATCCGGTTTACTAACAGGTAGCGTCCGTTCACGACTGGTTGTATGTCCTCGCCCCAAGTTATGTTCACCACTCGTTCGGCATTGGTCTGTCCTGTTTGATAGCCTGTTCCACCCGGCAGCGTCATCGTGTATTCACGCTGTGGGCCATTGCCGTCAAAATAAACATCTTTGTCCTTCGAGAAAAACCGGTAGGTGGTTGTCACAGCCTGCCTTTCGGAAGTGCCGCCAAATGCCTGCACCTTGCCATCCAAGTTGCGGTAAACGGCCGCCGCTGTCCAGTTGGGGCGATGTTCGGCATATCCCAACCGCACGCCATCGCTGGCTTTGACAAATTCGCCGCGCGCGAGTTCTGCCGTTCCCCACCAGATGCCCGTTTGCATCCCGTATTCCACGCCCACCATGGCTTCCATCACATTGTGCAGTTCGTCGGCTGTGGCATGATTCCCATTGGCTCTGACTGCGGTGAAAAAGGCGGCATAGTTGTCGAAGCTGCCCGCCAGTTGATGTGTGTTGCCTTCGTTCAATCGGCTCTTCAGGTAGTTGTACCAAGGCAAGGCTTGGTCACAGTGGAGGGTATTGCCTCCGCAGATGCGGATATTGTCGAAGCGGGTGTTTTTACGGAGTTCTCCCGCAATGTTATAAAAATCGGATTTGCCGTTAGATGCTGAATATTGGCCCCAGCCGTAATCGGGTTCATTGAACGGCGAAACGGAAATCACCGTGCGGTTTCGAGCTTGCACTCGTTTCGTTGTGGCGTCAATCAGTGCCGCCCAGTTTGCCGCATTGCCCAAATAGGAAGGGTCAACGCTTGGGTGGTCGCAATTCAGCACCACTTGTGTTTTGGCGCCTGTCAGGTCGATAAGGTTGAGACGGGTGTTGAGGTCGGCAATCTGTGCTGTTTGCAGGTCTCCGTTCACTAAGGGAAGAGTCGGCTGGAAGGAAGCCCGGACTACGGAAACCCTGTCCGCTCCCATGAATGCGATGCCCCGGCGTATGTTTTCTTCGCTAAGCCAAGCCAAATCCAATCCCCAAACAATGGGCTTCGACACACCCGGGCTGGTGATGGTGAACGGCACGGTTCTGTCTGGGACGGGCTGGGCCACCAAGTTGTTGCTTGCGCTTGTTGTTTGTGCATTGCTTTGTACAAAAGCGCCTGCCAACAAGAAAAGGAATGCGAAGGATGTTTCTCTTATTCTCATGAGTAAAGTATTTTCAGTAATGGTTGTTGCACAAAGCTTGCCTGCAATCGAAAATCACTTTTGCGAAAAGCAAGCTTGTCGCATATCTTTAAGTTTGATAAAAACCAAATACAGGCAATGTTTTCCTAAAAACGAGTAAAGTCATTGCTCGGATCTATATGCTTTACAAAGATATAGATTGAAAACAAATTTAAGTGATATAAATCGGTCAAATAACCGTGATAAATCAGTCAGCCGGATGTGCCCGCCATTTCAGATAGTTAGAAAGTGAAAAAAGAAGCCGCGGGATATTTCAATATTGCTGCAGACAACGGAAACAAGCATGCTGGGGGAAATTGATGTTGTGCGCAAGCAAGGCAAGTCTTCTCTAATCTATCTTTAAGATTTTGTTAATTTGCAAGCTGAAATCTAATTCTGTGCGCCACATTGTTAGGATCTTTTCAATTTATTATTACATTTGCACCTCAAAAAAAAGGAGAAAATGCTAACTGTTGAGAAAATTGGCGGAACGTCAATGTCGCAATTCAAAAATGTGCTCAATGATATTGTCATCGGTAAGCGTAAGCCGGACGAACTTTATAATAGGATTTTTGTCGTATCGGCATACAACAATGTGACCAATTGGTTGCTTGAACATAAAAAGACAGGTGAGCCAGGAATTTATATCAAATTTTTAGAAAACGACGACTACAACATAGCTCTCGACAGTTTGTGCCAGAGGCTTTTGCTGATAAACAAAGGCTTTGAAGAAATTGGCTTAAACCTGCCCGAGGCGAAAGAGTTTATCCAGTTCAGGTTGAAGCAAGTGAAGACTCTCCTTCACAGTTTAGGCAAAGTGCTTGCTTCGGGCTACGTCAATGTAGAGGACATCCATCTGGCTGCCCGCGAAATACTTGCGTCGGTCGGAGAGGCTCATTCAGCTTGGAATACCGTGAATATTCTCAACAACAACGGTATTTCCGCTAAGTTGATAGACCTGAGTGGTTTTGAAGACAACATGCCGCTTACGATTGACGACCGCATCAAGAAAGCATTCAAAGACATAGATTTTAGGAAGGTACTCTGTATCGCCACAGGCTACACCAAGGGAGTCGAAGGCATCATGCGTGCGTTTGATCGTGGCTATTCGGAAGTGACGTTCAGTAAAATAGCCGTTGAGGTGAAAGCCCAGGAAGCGATCATCCACAAAGAATACCACTTGTCATCAGCCGATCCCAAGATCGTTGGCGTGGATGCCGCCACCCCAGTAGGTTACACCAACTTCATAGTGGCCGATCAGCTGGCCGACATTGGCATGGAGGCCATCCATCCCAAGGCAGCAAAACCTTTGGAACTGGCAAACATCGATATCCGGATCAAGAACACCTTCGAACCCGAGCATCCAGGGACTTTAATCACCAAGTCTTATATTTCGCCTGTCCCGAAGGTTGAGATCGTTTCGGGTACAAACAAGGTACTTGCCGTGGAAATTCACGATCCGATGATGGTCGGCGAAGTGGGATTCGACTTGAGGATCATGACCCATTTTGCTAAATTCGGTGTCAGCTACATCCTGAAGTCCACCA
>MKRS01000868.1 GCA_001897035.1 Bacteroidales bacterium 45-6 | reverse complement strand
AGATCTTCTTACAGGCATCATAATTTTGTCCTCCTATTTTTAGTTTAATAAATCAGTTTGTCTGGATTCGGCTTTCTGGAAACCGTTATCCGAACAACAAATACTCAAACTATATGCCAGATCAATTGTTGTGATTATTTGTGACAAAAAGTCATAAATAAAGCCTTTCCTTTGCTAATTTATGACTTTTTGTCTTCTTGCGGGGGTGTTGTTGTCTCTCCCTGTTTAGTAGAAGAACGAATAGGAATATTCCGATGTGTTTCCGCAAGCATCTTTCGCCACAAAATGGAGTTCGTGCTGGCGGTTCTTTCCGATCCGTTCGCCGTCGATGCGGTAAGAATATACAGGGGATTTCACGTCGTTTTCAAACAAGGCGAATTTGCCGTCGATCGTGCCTCTCGCCGATTGAATTCCGCTCAGGTTGTCTGCGACACTGATACGTATGATTCCTCTTTTTACCCACAAGTTCGGAGTTATTGGCACTATTGCAGGAGCTTTGTTGTCGTAAGAGACGGCGAATTCATCTCCGAGATCCCTGATCCCGACCTTCACAAAACGGTTTTCGTAATGCCCGCCCATCCAACTCCTGGTTTTTCTGGAAATTTGCACAATCCCGTACTGCGCTTTATTCGTCAGCGTGTCTTTGTCCACTTTGATCCGTAGGTTGCAATAGCTGTGGAGCGGGACGTAGAAATTGTTCACCCTTAGGATATTGGAAAGATAGGTGGATGATGGGTTTTCCAACAGCGTGAAATAAAAGCTGTTGTAGATGTTTCCTTTTGGAATGGAAAGTGACATGTCGTTGTTGGAGAACTCGTTGTCCTTGTTCCATGCAAACAGATAAGGTGATATTTTCCTTTCGGGAGCATTCTGTTTTTTCCCTTTCAGGGTGAAGGAATATTCCGATTTGTTGCCGTGCAAGTCCTGTATAGTGTAGCGGAAATGATAGTCGCGTTCCTCATCTATCTGGATGTATCCGTTGTTTACCGTTTTGTAGAAAGGGAAAGCATTGCCCGGTTCGACGAACGATTTCAGGAAAAACTCGTTCCTATCCCTCCAGGTTTGGTAGTCGATCACGCTGTTGTACATCCGCCCCACGAGGAAAGAATAAGTGGTGTTGACGTAATTGAAAATCTCCTTGCCGTCCATTTCGAGCTTAACATAAGTCACGCCGTATGAATTGTAGGTGTCGTTCATCCGGTCAGAGGCTTTGAGGCCGATGCCGATTCTTCCCCACACATTCACTTCTTGCCGTAATGGAGCCGGATTTCCCTTGCCGTCTTTCGGAATTGTAATCCGGGTGGGGGAGGGGCTGTCGTTGATAACACTTGAAAGGGTTGTCGGGTATATCATCAAAGCTTGAAATTCTGGCGATTTCGAGTCTTTTATTTCGTCCTTGTAAAAAAGAAGAGGGTTGATTAGGAATTCCGTCCTTGTGTCGCGGATTTCAAAATGGAGGTGGGGGCCTGCTGAAGAACCGGAATTCCCACTATATGCGATTAGTTCTCCTTTTTCAATCGGGATTTGGCCCTTTGGTACTTGTATGTCGATCTTGTAGCTTTCTTGTTCGTATTGCTTTTCGCGGACATATTTCTGTATGGCAGATGCAAAACGGCTTAGATGGCCGTAAACAGAGGTCTTTCCATCGGGGTGGTCGATGTATATGGCTAATCCATAGCCGCTTGGAGAAACAAATATTCGGGAGACATAGCCTTCCTGGATGGAATAAACCGGGAGGTTGACCGCTCCTCCAGTCTTGAGGTCAATTCCGCTATGGAAGTGGTTGGCTCTGAATTCCGTGAAGTTTGCACTCAGCAGCATCGGGATCCTCAACGGAACGGCATACTGTCCAAAAGCACTTGCAGCCAATAGGGAGCTGCAAATCAAAGAGATTACTTTCTTCATTTTATCTTAAAAAGTCTTTGCCCAAATGTACCCTCATGAAGCACATTGTCATTTATTCTTCAACAGCGTTTGTTCGATAATATCGCTGGCAAGCGCTGTCTTTAATTTCAATTCAAAGTTGTCTTCGTTGCCGTTTCGGTCTATGATTGTCACTTGATTGGTGTCTGTTCTGAATCCGGCTCCTGGATTGCGTAACGAATTGAGTACGATGTAGTCCAGATTTTTCTTTTCAACTTTTTTTTTTGCGTTTTCCTGCTCGTTGTCTGTTTCAAGGGCAAAGCCCACCAGTAGCTGCTTTTCCGATTTCAACCGGCCAAGTTCTGCCGCAATGTCTTTGTTGGGAACCAATGCCAAATTCAAATTGTCGCCTTTGCGTTTAATCTTGGTTTCGCTCTTGATTTCCGGACGGTAATCTGCAACAGCTGCACAGAGAATGGCTACATCCACAGAAGGAAAAACGGTTGTTGCTTCGTGATACATCTCGTCTGCCGATTCCACATCAATGCGGTGTATTTGGGGGTGATCTATGCTTAGAGCTACCGGTCCTGCCACGAGAATCACCTCGGCTCCTCTGCAGGCGCATTCCTCGGCCAATGCAAATCCCATTTTCCCTGTCGAATAATTTCCGATAAAGCGCACCGGATCCAATCTCTCGTAAGTGGGACCGGCAGTAATCAATATTCTCTTACCGCTCAGCGATTTTTTTTTTTCGAAATAAGCTTTCACTTCTTTCACAATAGATTCGGGTTCTTCCATCCTCCCTTTGCCTATCAAATGGCTGGCCAGCTCGCCGGATGCAGGTTCTATGATTTGATTGCCGTAGCTTTTGAGAATCGAGATATTTCGTTGGGTGGATGGATGCGCAAACATGTCCAAATCCATCGCCGGAGCGATAAATACAGGTGCTTTCATCGACAGATAAGTGGTGATAAGCATATTGTCGGCAATGCCGTTCGCCATTTTTCCCAGTGTGGAGGCTGTGGCCGGAGCAACCACCATCAGATCGGCCCAAAGCCCTAAGTCCACATGGCTGTGCCAAGTACCATCATTCGCTGTGAAAAACTCGCTCACAACAGGCTTTCCTGTCAAAGCCGAAAGCGTGACTGGGGTTATGAATTCCTTTCCTGCAGGAGTTATCACCACTTGCACTTCCGCCCCTTCCTTGATGAACAAACGGGTAAGGATGGCCGCTTTGTAGGCAGCGATGCTGCCCGTGATGCCTAATACGATATGTTTTCCTTTCAAAGACATGGATTGTTCTATAAATCATAGCCTGATATTCCAGGCGGTATTCCGGTTTCTTTTTTTCAAATGGCTCTCAGAGGCACAGCAAGTGTAGCCGATGGATCAAGTCGGGTAAAATATCGACCGCCACGAGCAATTGCAATGCGAAAATAACTCCGACCGTGGCCATGAGCACTTTCAGGTTTTTCCGGCGAAACAGGAAAGAGGTGTTCACAACGACCGCAACCAATAATCCAGCAAGCAGGAATAGGCTCACAAGCCAATTTCCCCCATCGTGACTACTTCCGTGTGCCAGCACAAGGTCGAGAATAGATTCGAACGAATTCCATTTGAACAACACCAGTATCCCGGCAAGCAACACGATTGATGAAACGGCTGTGATTACAATGGAGAAGATCCGAACCACCAACGGATACATGTCGGACAGGTGCACGATCAGGCGGGACAAGAATATGGCTGTGAACAGAAGGCAAACAATAAAGAAAA
>MKRS01000867.1 GCA_001897035.1 Bacteroidales bacterium 45-6 | reverse complement strand
GCTATTTCGGCAGAAAGTTTTTCGCTTTCGATGTCGTCCACCTTGTCGGCGCCGACAATCACACGCAATTCGCGGCCAGCCTGAATGGCATAGGTCTTCAGCACGCCGGGATACGACATAGCCAATTCTTCCAAGTCGTTCAAGCGTTTGATGTAGGCCTCCACAATTTCGCGGCGTGCCCCTGGACGCGCTCCGGAAATGGCGTCGCACACTTGCACGATGGGAGCGATCAAGGTAGTCATCTCCACTTCATCGTGGTGCGCACCAATCGCATTGCAAATGTCCGGTTTTTCTTTGAACTTTTCAGCCAATTTCATACCGAGGATAGCGTGTGGCAATTCTGGCTCGTCGTCAGGCACTTTGCCTATATCGTGGAGCAATCCGGCACGCTTCGCCTTTTTCACGTTCAAGCCCAATTCAGCAGCCATGATGGCGCACAAGTTGGCTGTTTCGCGGGCATGTTGCAGCAAGTTTTGCCCATAGGAAGATCGATATTTCATTTTCCCGATCATGCGGATGAGTTCTGGGTGCAAGCCGTGGATTCCTAAATCGATGGCGGTACGCTTGCCTGTTTCGATCACCTCTTCTTCCACTTGTTTCTTCACTTTGGCTACCACTTCCTCGATACGGGCAGGGTGGATGCGGCCGTCGGAAACCAATTGGTGCAAGGCCAAGCGGGCAATTTCACGCCTCACGGGGTCAAAACCCGAAAGGACGATGGCTTCGGGAGTGTCGTCAACAACGATCTCGATGCCTGTGGCAGCTTCCAATGCTCGGATATTGCGTCCTTCGCGACCAATGATGCGCCCTTTGATCTCGTCCGACTCTATGTGGAACACCGTGATGGCATTTTCGATGGAAACTTCGGTGGCCACACGCTGGATCGACTGGATCACGATGCGTTTGGCTTCCTTGTTGGCCGTCATTTTGGCCTCTTCCATGATTTCGTTGATGTAGGACTGGGCTTCTGTTTTGGCTTCATCTTGCATCGCATCCATCATTTTCCGTTTCAACTCTTCGGCCGATAATCCGGAAAGTGCCTCCAGACGCTCAATTTCTTGTTTATGAAGCCTTTCCAGGTCCTGTTTCCGCTTCTCCACAATCTCTAATTGGGTGTCCAAATTGGTTTTCACCGTATCCACTTCGGTTTTTTTGCGCTGCAATTCTTCCAGCTTCTGGCTGATTGTTTGCTCACGCTGTTTTATCTTGTTTTCAGCAATTTGAATTTTCGAATTCCGGGAATTAACCTGTTGTTCGAATTCCGATTTCAGTTGAAGAGCCTCTTCTTTCACTTCCAGCAGTTTGTTTTTCTTGATTACGTCTGCCTCGCGAATGGCCTCTTCGCGCTGTTTCTTTAATTTTGAAGAAAAGACAAAATTAACAGCCAGCCAAGTCACAATACCTCCAGCAATGAAGGCAATTATTAAAAATAATATGTCCATAAATGTTCTCAATAAGAGGGTTAATTTGCGAACTCCAATTTTATCGCCGCAAATAATTAATTAACAATACACACAAAATTAAAAAGCACCAAAAGGTTCACGGCAATAATGCTATGATCCGATTGGTGCGAAGTATCTTTTCAAAAAAATATAACTAATGACTTAGATATTCATCTATTTCATGGATCATCGACCGAAGCCGCTGTTCCATTTCCTTAGCATCTGTTTCTTTTTCCAACTGAACGTTTTCCGAAACGGCCTGAATTGCTGTCATCAACACGCAATCCAACTCATCGATCTTCCGTCTCGACATGGTTTCAGCGTAAGGCTTTTGAAACAAACTTTTATATTGATTTGTCTTTCTATCTATTTCCTTGACTGCTTTGCGATAAATCTCCTCCTTATTCCGCTCGATGCGGAGCGGGAAAGATCGTCCGTTCACATTCAAAGTGATTGTAAAATGATCGTCCATGTGTCTTTATCTTTCAATTTTTCAACATAGCGATACATTTGTCCACGTCTCGCACCAGTTTTGCCAACCTGGCTTTTGCTTTTTCGGCTCCTTGCCCATCTTGCGAGGACAATGCCCGAGCCATTTTTAAGTTCTCGTATTTAATGCCCAACAGCTCAACTTCTTCTTTCAGGGTTTTAACCTCCGCATCTTTTTCCTCCAGTAGAGCGGACAATTTTGCATTATCCGACTTCAACCTGTCGCAAAAGAGCATCAATTGCCTTATCCTTACTTGAAACTCTGTGAGAAGTTTTTCTTGTTCATCTGTCATAACATTTCTAACCGCTTACAAATATATATCGGGAATGTGAAATTGACAAATTTTTAAACTGTTTTTCAATCGTCCCAATGCAAAATAATTGGATCGTATCCGACTTTTGTCCAAGTTTTCCAATCCGCTCCAAGCCGAGGAGCCTGTACACGGCACCGCAAGGATGCAAAAAAGGCAAGTGAAAGCAATTCCACCTGCCTTTTTAGTAAATCTTAGACTCATTTACACTAAATACACAAAGAGTTCTTTTTCATCCTCTTCAAAAGCAACCTTTTCTTCCCGGGCCAACCAGCCCAAGGCGGCATACAGATCTTTTTCTGTCAGTTTGGTCAACTTCTTCACGTCCTTCACGTTGCTTTTACCCGCTTCGCTGAGAACGACCCAAACCTTGCCTGAATTTTCTCCAATCTTTTCCTTCATAAGTCGCGTTGTTTAAAATTCATTTAACAAAACAGTTTATTTGCAAAAATAAAGAATATCAACACATTTAGCAATTAGTTTCTGTTAAAAATGCGATTATAATTGATTTTAGTCAAGAAAAAAGCCATTCTTCACAGAAATTTAACCTTCCACATCTTTGTCTCAAAAAATACAGCCACAGAAACGATTAATGGAAGCGGCCACAAAGCATTATTCAGAATAAAGTTTATCTTTGTATTTCAAGAATCTGGCTGAACGACTTGGCTGTGGACCATAACTCAAATTCAAAAAACAAACGACTCATGATTTTAACCAACATTCCTAATTTGTCACGTTATGCGGACGTGCATCCTAACCTGAAAACTGCAATTGATTTTCTTCAGAATAACGATTTGGCAGCCCTCACTGGCGACAAAATAGAAGTGGATGGCGACAAGGTGTTTGTCAAGCTGGCCAACACCCAACTATTGTCTCCAGAAGACGCCAAACTTGAAGTTCACAACAAATACCTTGACATACAGATCCCATTGTCGGCCAGCGAATCCTTTGGATGGGCCAGCAGGGACGAGCTCAAAGAACCTAAAAGTGAATTTGACGAGAAGAAAGACTTGCTATTCTTTGCCGACAAGCCTTCCTCCTACGTGAACGTCCTACCTGGCCAATGTATCATTTTCTTCCCCGAAGACGCCCACGCACCACTGGTTGGCGAGGGAAACATCCAAAAAGTGATCGTAAAAGTAGCCATTTAAGAAGAAGTGTCCATAGCATCTAATCGTGAAATTCAATCGAGTGAATAACGCAACAAAAACTAAACCATGATTAACCTGATAAAAAATGATCCTTGGCTGGAACCATACGAAAAAGCAATTGCCGGAAGACACCAACACGCATTAGACAAAATAAGCAAGCTCACGGAAGGTGGAAAAAGAACTTTGGCTGATTTTGCTTCCGGATATTTATATTTTGGAATTCACAAGATTGGCGCGGGCTGGGCGGTTC
>MKRS01000866.1 GCA_001897035.1 Bacteroidales bacterium 45-6 | reverse complement strand
TGGGCACAAAAGATCGGGGAAAAAAGATGGAAATTGGGCGCATGGTGGCTACATCAGGCGAAGGAATACGCCCTAACATCGTGATTGTACTCATGGAATCGATGTCCAAAGCGAACCTGTCGCTTCACTATAAGGGTAAGTCTCTGACTCCTTACCTAAACCAATTGGCCCAATCGGGGTATTTCTTCGAAAATTTCTATTCAGCTGGAGTTCACACCAACAACGGCATCGTGGCCACACTCTATTCCATGCCCGCCCAGTTCAACAAGCGCATGATGGAGGACACACACATCCCGCATTACGGAGGATTGCCGGGTCAACTGCAGCAATTGGGGTATCAAACCTATTTCTTTGTGACTGGAAATCCTCAATACGACTCCATGAATTCATTCGTCAGAGAAAACAATATCGAGCAGGTTTTCTCAATCTACGACTACCCCAAGGAGAAGGTGGTGAACAATTTTGGGGTGCAGGATGATTACCTGCTGCAATTCGGCGTGGACAAATTAAACGAGATCGACAAAAGCGGGAAACCGTTCTTCGCCACTTTCCTGACCGTGAGCAACCACGACCCGATTGTGGTTCCCGAGCGATTCCGCCATACAGGCCCCACACCCAAAGAGTCAATCATAGCCTTTGCCGACAACGCCATCCAGCAGTTCATGGAAGGAGCCAAACATCAAAAATGGTTTTCAAACACCATCTTTGTATTCCTGGGAGACCACGGAGCCGCCACCGGTACACAAAAATACGAAATGCCGCTTAGTTACAACCAGATACCCCTCATCATCTACTCTCCTTTGCTGAAGGATATGCCCAAACGCTTTTCGCAATTTGGCGGACAGATAGATGTGTATCCAACTTTGATGGGCTTGCTGAACCAACCCTATTGCAACAATACTCTTGGAGTGGACTTGCTGAAGGAGAAGCGTCCCTGCATGTTTTTCGTGAACGACACCGAACTGGGTTGCATCAACGAACATTACCTCTATGCGAGGAACATTCTCACGAACAAGGACTTCTTCTATAACCTCCACTACAAGGATGTTCGAAACGTGTATTCCGACACGCATCCCGACGCTTTGGCCTTGAAAAAATACGCCGTGTCGATGATGGTGACGGCAAATTACCTGAGGGAAAAGAACAATCCGATAAGGAAATAAAGACAAACTTATTTCCGACCCCTGGTCAGTTCACGGAAAAAATCCTCCAAACTTTCGTCGTTGAAGACATGTGCCCTCAGCAACGGTTTCCGCTGGGTCCAAGGCCAGCGATTCAAGCCCTTGCGGGTGCCGTAGTCCAATTTGTAGCCCGCCTTGAATACAAGCGGTCTCACCCGCGAGTCAACAGCCCCGAACGGATAGCAGAAACTAACCACCGGCTTGCCGAAGAATTCCTCCAAGGTCTGCTTGCTTTGAGTCAATTCCGCAGTAATGTCGTTGTCGGAAAGGTTGCGCAACCGCTTGTGGGTGGCCCCGTGTGAAGCGAAGCTGACAAGCCCGCTTTCGCGCATCTCGCGCACTTGTTCCCAGGAAAGCAATTCGGGATCGCAGCCTGTGAGTGCCGTGCTTAAGAAAATAGTGATAGGCACCCCACTTTCCTTGGCAATCGGATAGGCGTATTCGTAGTTGTCGAGCCAGCCGTCGTCGAGGGTAATCAATACCGACTTGTCTGGGATTTCGGTTCCGTGGAGGAAGGCCTCTTCCACTTCTTCGAGCGTCAGAGCATGAAATCCCTTTTCCTTGATAAGGCTCACCTGCCGGGCAAACATATCGGGCGAGATGAAGTATTTCCGCTCGTTTTCGTCAGTCACAGGCCCCACGTGGTGGTACATAAGCACCGCCAGTTTGTATTTTTTGCCAAATAGCGTTTTCAAGTTCCACATACATTCGTCGATATTGATAGCGTGGCAAAGGTATGAATTTTCGCAAAAAAATACTATTTTTGCGTTTCACTAATCAGCAACCAGAACTAAAAATGAAGCTTTCAGTCGGAATAGTCACATACAACGAAGAAAACAATCTCCCCAGGACACTCCATGCCATCCAAGACATTGCCGACGAAATTATCATAGTCGAAATTCCATGTTGAAAAATGGAAAGGAATCGGGCCTCAAAAAAACTCGGTGATAGACAAATGCCAAGGGGAATGGATCCTGCTGATTGATGCCGACGAAGAAATTTCCACGCCGTTAAAAGAGGAAATCAAAAAGATAGTAGCGATGGACACAACACCCTACAACGTGTATCAGCTTAGATTCCAGACCATTTGTTTCGGGAGACAGATCAAACATGGGGGCTGGAGCGGATTTTACAGGTATCGCTTTTTTCGGAAAAATTCAGGAAGGTGCAATGAAAACCAAGTGCATGAAAAATTTGTCACTTCCGAGAAAATGGGTTTTATAAACAAAGACATCTACCACTACACCTACAAAGACTTGGCTTCGTATATCCGCAAATTCAACGAATACACATCCGAAAGTGCCGAGATGTATTTGAAACGAGGCAAGAAAAAGCCTACGCCCATGATCCTGCTGAGTGCAATGTATTACTTTGTGAAAAGCTATATTTTCCAGTTGGGAATTTTGGACGGATACTACGGATATTTGCTTTCGAAATTCGGTGCAATGACCATCCTGGTGAAATACGCCAAGCTTGAAGAACTACAGAAGGGAAGAATAAACGGCCATTAACTGCCGGGCAATTTCTTCGTCCGAAAATCGCTCCACATAAGACTTTCCGGCTTTTGCCATCGAGGAGGCAAATTCGGGATCGTGCCATATCTTCTCTATTTTTTCGGCAAGCGCAACTTCGTCCAACGGATCCACATAGATGGAATCGGGTCCACCTGCTTCTTCCAAGCAAGATCCAGTCGCTGCAATAGCGGGAATCCCTTGCGAAAGAGCCTCCACGAGAGGAATCCCAAAACCCTCGAAAAAAGAAGGATAAACAAAGGCCTTCGCCTGTGCATAAAAGGCAGGCAAGTCGGCAAAAGGAATACCGTTGAAAATTTGCAGGCGATTGGCCACGCCATGTTCGGATGCGTATTTCTCCACCAAATCCTGATAAGGAGTCTTTTTCCCGACAGCCACCAGCGATATTTCGGGCGAGAGTAATTTCAGGGCTTTGACCACCAACAATAGGTTTTTCCGGGACTCCACCGTACCCACATACAGCAAGTATTGTTTCGGAAGACTATATTTGCGAGATACCTCCATTCTTTTTTCGGCTGCTACTTCTTCCCGAAAACAAGGATGGCAGCCCTGATAGACCACTTCAATCTTTTCTTCCGGGATGCGGAAAAATGAAACGATGTCGCGCTTGCTGCATTCGCTGACTGCAATGACCTTATCTGCCTTGCGGCAGGCATACCGGAACTTGAAGCGGTAGATGAGCCGGTCGATGGGTTTATAGTAATCGGGATAACGCAAAAAGATCAGGTCGTGAATGGTGACGACGGATTTGATCCCGGCACGGGCGATACCCAACGGGAGTTCGTTGCTCAAGCCGTGGTAAACATTCGGTTTTTCCCGTTTCAAATCGGCCTTGATCCCGAACAAACGCCACAACGACGAAAATTGTTTCCAGAAATAAGTTTTCGGATAGAGAAACGAAACATTTGGCGCACATTTGAGTTTCTCCAAACGAGGATTCTCGCACCTTTTGGGAGCGAACAGGACATAGTGATTTTCGGGAAAATAAGCGGACAAAATCTCCACCAGATAGCGGCTGTAATTGCCCAACCCGGTGTTGTTCTGCACAGCCCGTTTGCCATCAAACCCGATCTTCATTTTTTCCTCTATTTTGTTTTTCGTTCTGCCTTGCGGGCTTTCCGAAGGTCCCTTTTCTTATCCTTCACCAAAAAGGCACGTTTGTGCAACAACATCTTTTCGGTGCAAAGATTGACATCGAAACCCCGTCGGCTGGCGTATTCCGCAGCGACAATCCGCACCGCCTCGTCGTATTCGAACAAGCGGCTGAAATTTTGGCAAGCTTCTTCGATGCCCACGTCCTGAAATTTCATCCGGTTGATGTCCACCAAGGTGAAATGGTATCCGTCTGCCTTTTTTTCGTATAGGATATTTCCCGGAGAATAATCCAGGTGATAAATCCCCGCTTGATGGAGCTGCGCCGAATAACGGGCAAATGCTTGCAGGAGGATTTTATCTTCGCCTTCGCCTTTTGAAAACCAGTAATCACGGATTTGATTTCCTGCTGAATGATGAAGGCTCACAAAATAGGAAAAGCCGAGCAAACCCAACCGTTTTTCCAAGATGCAGGCAACAGGTTCGGGTGTTTCAAAGCCGCTCTCCATCAATTTCAAGGCATTACAATACGCCTTCACCGCCTTTGGGTTTCGAAGAAAGCCATAGATCAATTGGTTGAACAGCAACGGACGGTGGTATCTCTTCACATTCAGGAGCAGGCCGTCCACCTCAAAAATCTTGATGCGGTTGCGTCCTTCGTAAAACAATGTTCCCTCAGCTTCGAAAACTTCGGGAATCCGCCTCACAAAATCTGTCAGCAGGCTATACGTTTCGTTGACCTGAATGTCCATTCCGATAATTTAAAACTCCGACGTAAAGTGGAATTTGATGTCTTTAAAATCCTGCTGGGCCATCATCAGCACATAACTTGAATCGGCAAGGAACACGTCCCTGCCCTCTTTGTCCACAGCCATGTATTGCGACTTGCGCTTCTTGAAGTTTTCGAGTTCTTGTGCATTGTCGCTCTCAACCCAGCAAGCCTTATAGAGGCTAATGGGTTCCCACTTGCACTGTGCGCCGTATTCGTGCAACAAGCGGTACTGGATCACTTCGAACTGGAGCTGGCCCACAGTCCCAATAATTTTCCGTCCATTGAACTGGATGGTGAACAACTGCGCCACCCCTTCGTCCATCAATTGATCGATGCCTTTGTTGAGCTGTTTGGTTTTCAACGGATCGGCATTTTCGATGTACTTGAACATTTCGGGAGAGAAGCTTGGCAGGCCTTTGAAGTGCAGGTCTTCACCCGAAGTCAGGGTGTCACCAATCTTAAAATTTCCGGTATCGGGCAAGCCGATAATATCTCCGGCAAAAGCCTCGTCCACGGTTTCTTTCTTCTGCGCCATGAAAGCCGTCGGCGCCGAAAAACGCATCTGGCGATTCAAGCGAACGTGCTTGTAATTGACATTGCGCTCGAATTTTCCCGAGCAAATTTTCACGAATGCGATACACGAGCGGTGGTTGGGATCCATGTTGGCGTGAATCTTGAAAATGAAACCCGAAAAAGCCTCTTCCTGTGGCTTCACTTGCCTTTCCTCCGCATTCACGGGGCGGGGCGGAGGAGCAATCTGGCAGAAACAATCGAGCAATTCTTTCACCCCGAAATTATTCAAGGCTGAACCAAAAAACACCGGTGCCACTTGTCCTGCAAGGTAGGCGTCCAAGTCGAGTTCGGAATAAACACCTTGTATCAATTCTATGTCTTCCCGTAGCTTACGTGCCTGATTCGGTTCAATGTAGTTTTCCAGTTCGGGACTGGTTATGTCTTTGAATTCAACCGATTCGGTCACCTTCTGCTTGCTCGGAGTATATAAGTTGAGGTTTTCTTCGTAGAGGTTGTAAACGCCGCGGAAACGCTGCCCGCTGTCAATGGGCCAGCTCAATGGACGAACCTTGATCTGGAGTTCTTCTTCCAACTCATCCAGCAGCTCGAACGGATCTTTCCCGTCGCGGTCCATCTTGTTGACAACA
>MKRS01000865.1 GCA_001897035.1 Bacteroidales bacterium 45-6 | reverse complement strand
TTTTCAAATTGCAATTTATTGAAGCGTGTGGTCATTTGGGAAACGTTCCCGGAAGTGACAGCCAAATTATTGGTGATTGCGGGAACTTGCTTGTTCAGGGCAAGCATCATCTGGTTGAGCGATTGGGTAGCCTGCTGCAAGTTTTTGGTGGTGGCGTCGATGTTGGTAAGCGAAGATTGCAAGGCAGGATGGTTGACCAAGACTTGGATTCCGGAGAGAATGGAGTCGAGCTTAGGGAGCAATACCATCACCTGAGGCATCATCTCTTTCTGAACCTTGTCCATCATCCCAAGGGTGGTATATCCCACCAGGGTGTCGCTCATAGAGGCTATGTCTTTCGAATAAGGATTCATTTCAAGCAGCAACGATGCTGAACCGAGCATGGACACATCCAACTTGAGCTTGCTTCCTTTCGGTATATCAATCCCTTTGTCCATGGCAATTGTGACCACGATTTTCTTCGAGTTGCGGCTATCTACAGCCATCTGCGAAACCAGTCCCACTTTGAAGCCGTTCATCAGCACCGGGCTCGATATGTTCAATCCGGAGACATCGTCGAACGAGACGACATACGAATTCGAAGGCTTAAATATATTTACGCCCTTCAGAAACTTGAGTCCAAAAAACAATAGAAACAGACCTATGACAAACGCAATTCCAATTTTTATCTCTTTTCTCATATTCTAATGAATGAATGTTACTAATTTAATTTTTTCCCGTTTTTAAATTTCACCACGAAAGCGTCTTTAAACAACTTGCCCACCTCTTTCTGTATCCGCAAGATTTCTCTCATGCTTGTTGCCGAACCGTAGGTGTACTTATATAGATTGCCCTCGATGTAGTAATCGACGGGAGAGAGGCCTTTGAATCTGGACGATTTTTGCGAAAGCTTTTTGGGAGAAGTACAGATTTGAAGCCGGTATTCAATGCCCTGCGGAAAGGATTTGTCTTTCAAGGCCCCTCTATCCGAAGTTTTTCCAGAATTTCTGTCCGAAAGTGAACTATTGGTGTTATCCGCTACCCGTTCTCGGGCAATGTGGCCCTTTTGGCCTTCATCCAAAGAGTCGGCGGAAGAGTTGTCTCCCCCCTTTGAAGGATGGACAGCGATTCCTTGCTTTTTGTCGAATTCCCTCTTGTATTTTTTGAAAGCATTGTAAATGGCAAGAGCCAAGTCGCTTTGGCCCGACCGGGAAGTGATGTACGCTCCGTCGCTGGGATTGTTGATGAAGCCCACCTCCACCAAAAGACTCGGCATCCCCGATTTGCGGAGCACCAAAAAGCCGGCTTGCCTCACCCCTTTGTCCCGTTGGTTTGTACTCTTGCGAAATTCGCTTTGCACATAACTTGCCATCTCATAGCTCTGCTCCATGTATTTGTTGGTCATGAATTCGAATATGATATACGACTCGGGCGATTTCGGGTCAAAACCTTCGTATTTCCGGGAATAATCGTCCTCGAGCAGAATCACGGCATTTTCGCGCTTGGCCACTGCCAGATTTTCCTTGCTCCGGGCAAGTCCCAGGATGTAGGTTTCAGCTCCGGAAGCAGTTGTAGAAGATGTTTCCGTGGCATTGGTGTGTATTGAAATGAAAAGGTTGGCTTTGGCCTTGTTGGCAATGGCCGACCGCTGATCCAGCTCCACAAACACATCCGACTGCCGGGTATAGACCACACGGACATCGGGCATATTCTGTTCGATCAGCTCCCCGAGCTTGAGGGCGATCTCCAGGTTTATTTCTTTTTCCTTGTACTGCCCTCTCACTGCACCAAAATCTTTCCCACCATGCCCGGCATCAATCACCAGCACATAGCGCTTGCTGGCTGCCTCCAGTATTGGGCTTGAGGCAGCAAGTAAGAAAACGACAAGAAAAGGTAATAATAAACTACGCATAAAAAATAGAACTCATTACATTCCTCAGATGTTCTCGACGGGCAAGGACACAACCGCTTTCCTTTCAGGTAAAAGGAAGCACCGCTTGCTTTATTGAGCAACCACTTCGTTCACCAAGGCCTTGCCTTTGAAGAAGTCGGATATATTGCCAAAAGTGACCGAAGCGATGTTCGACATGGCTTCGTTGGTAAAAAAGGCTTGGTGAGAAGTAACGATCACATTGTTGAACGACAACAAGCGGGCCAGGACATCGTCCGTCATCACTTCATCCGATCTGTCTTCGTAGAAATAGTTTGATTCTTCTTCATAAACGTCCAACCCGGCATAGCCGACCTTGAGGCTAATCAGCCCGTCAATCAAGTGCTTGGTGTGCACGAGCTTTCCTCGTCCGGTGTTGATAATCATCACCCCGTCTTTCATCTTGCTGATGGACTCCTCGCAAACGAGGTATTCCGTTTCCTTCGTCAGGGGGCAATGCAACGTGATCACATCCGACTGGGCATAGATCTCCTCCAGCGACACATAGGAATATCCCAGCACCTCGGCAGCTTTCTGGTCGGGATAGAGGTCATAGGCAATCACGTCCATGCCGAGCCCTTTCAGCACACCGATCACCGTCTTTCCTATTTTGCCTGTGCCGACAACGCCGACAGTCTTGCCGCACATGTCGAATCCCTGAAAACCATTCAGCGAAAAGTTCCAGTCACGGGTTCTCAAGAAAGCACGGTGGATTTTACGGTTCAGGCAAAGCATCAACGCCAAGGTATGCTCGGCTATTGCATGGGGAGAATATTCCGGGACACGAACCACCTTGATCTTGCCTTTGGCATACGCAATGTCCACATTGTTGAAACCTGCACACCGCAGGGCGATCAGCTTCACACCCAACTCCACTAATTTGTCGATAACCCGCGTATCCACAACTGCGTTCACAAAGATACAGACCGCATCGGCTCCAGTCGCCAAAATGACGTTGTTGTAGTCCAAGTGTTCCTTATAGTAACTCAGTTCAAAACCATACTTCTGGTTTATTCCATCAAAAGCAGCCTTGTCATAAGGCTTCGCATCGAAAACAGCTACTTTATATGACATGAGTATTTGTATTATCGTTTATAAAAAATGGATCTTCGGTCGAATCGCCCGCCAGTGGCCACACCCAAAAGTGGGGGTAGGCAATTGCCGGGAAAATCGCCTACAAAGTTAAGTAAAATAAGGTTGACTCCAAATTTAGCCTCCAATTTTACGTGCGTGCCAGTGACACCTGCAAAAAAGAAAAGCGGCAATCGCATTCGATCGCCGCTTTCCGAAATATAATTGCTTTATTTACTTTTCAGCCAATTTCTTCAATCTCGCTTCGTCTTTCTTGTGCATGATTTCATACGCAATCGGAGTGGCGATGAACACAGAAGAGTAAGTTCCGAACAAGATCCCGAGAATCATGGCGAAAGAGAAACTTCTAAGTGAGTCACCTCCCAAAATGAAGATGCACAACAGCACAAGGATCGTGCTTAAGGACACGCTGATGGTACGAGTCAGCGTCGTATTCAACGAGTCGTTGATATTCTCGCTAATGCTTCTCAAGGGGAATTCCTTCCTTCTCTCGCGTACACGGTCGAAGATAACCACCTTGTCGTGGATGGAGAATCCGACCACAGTAAGGATTGCCGCAATAAACTCTTGATTGATTTCAAACAGATTGTCCTGAGTCTTAACGAGTCTGAATGAGTTTGATTGATTTCTAATGAGTTCTACAGATTGTGTTGAGTTTAAATGATCTAAATCAG
>MKRS01000864.1 GCA_001897035.1 Bacteroidales bacterium 45-6 | reverse complement strand
ATTCCGCAAAGCACTTTTTATAGCAATTATGTTCAAACTTATATTCAACGGGATGTGAGTGAGCTGATTGCGATCAAAGACATGCGGCTGTTTCAAAATTTTCTGTCGTTGTGTTCCACACGCGCCGGACAATTGCTAAATTTGAATTCGCTTGCCAACGAATGTGGTATTTCCCAGCCCACAGCAAAAGCGTGGCTGTCGGCATTGGAAAACAGTTATGTGCTTTTTCAGCTCCATCCATATCATGAAAATTTCAGCAAACGAATAGTCAAAACTCCCAAATTGTACTTTTACGATACCGGTTTGCTTTGCTATTTGCTGAAAATAAAAAGTGCAGAGTTATTGCTGACACACCCGCTTAAAGGAAGTTTATTTGAGAATATGATGATTGCTGAATACGTGAAAAGGATGTATCACAAAAACCGGATACAGGATTTGTGGTTTTGGCGTGATGCAGCCGGACATGAAGTAGATCTGCTTATACAAGAAGGCTTATCATTGCATTTGATCGAGATCAAAACTACTCAAACGATTATGTCCGATTTGTTTAAAGGATTGAACTATTTCGAGAAAGAATCGAAAAAAGACAATCTAACAAAAACATTGGTATATGCCGGCAGGGAAACACAAAGCCGAACCGCTGGAAATGTGATGCCCTGGTTCGATTTTGGGAAAGAAAGCTTATAAAACACAATCAATTAAATAACGAGAGGATGCCCTTGTGGACACCCTCTCTTGCAAATCATTAACTAACAAATAATTCTATTATCGAATTTATCAAATCACTTTTTTGAATTTTTCCAAAAACTCGTCTGCGAGTTCTTTTGTGAGCGTAAGCGGAGGCAAAAGACGGAAAATATTCGTGCTGCTTGCCCCGGTGAAAATCTTCTCTTCATAAAGCAATTTTGCCCGTTTTTCCTTGATCGGTTCATTCATTTCTATACCAATCATCAGACCGTATCCCCTTATTTCTTTTATCCCGGGAAGTTTCTGCAATTCGTCCATGAGGTAGCCACCAACTTGGGCGGCATTTTCGATCAGGTTTTCAGCTTTCAGAATATCCAACACAGCAATTGCCGCCGAACAAGCAAGGTGGTTTCCGCCGAAGGTAGTTCCCAATTGGCCTTTCACCGCCTTGAACATCGGGTGTATAAGTACTCCCGCCATCGGAAAACCGTTGCCAATGCCTTTGGCCACCGTAATCAGGTCAGCTTGAATGTCCGCATACTGGTGTGCAAAGAACTTTCCCGTGCGCCCATATCCCGACTGAATTTCATCGAGGATAAGCACAGTGCCAGTCTTGGTGCAAATCTTTCGTAATTCTTGCAAAAACCCGATAGTCGGCACTTGCACGCCTCCCACCCCTTGCAAGCCTTCAATGATGACAGAAGAATACGTCCCCGTTTCAAGCTCCTTACGGGCGAAGTCGATGTCGTTGAAGGGGGCAAAAGTCACGTGGTTGGTCTTGTTCACCGGTGCCGAATAAGCTGGAATATCGGTGACGGCCACCGTGGCCGAAGTCCGTCCGTGAAACGCTTTTCCGAAGGAAAGCACCCTGTCGCGGCCATTGTGGAAGGAAGCAAGCTTGATCGCATTTTCGTTGGCCTCTGCCCCTGAATTTATCAAAAACAGTGAATAATCGGGGTAACCCGACAGTTCGCCCAGCTTTTCAGCCACCTCGTCTTGCAACTTGTTGACAACCGAATTGGAATAAAATCCAAGCAGATTGAGCTGTTCAGTCACTTTTTGCACGTAATAGGGATGGCAATGCCCTACCGAAATCACGGCATGGCCGCCATAAAGGTCGAGGTATTCGTTGCCTTTGTCGTCATAGACATGGCAGCCCCTTCCTTTCACAACATTGATGTCAAACAATGAATATACGTCGAATGGTTTCATTTCTTTTTATTTTTTCTGATTGGCAAATCCCTGGATTCACCTATTTACTTAATTTATTTATAAAATCAATCAATCCCTCCTTGCGGATGATGTGCATTCCCAGGCGAATATCCGAGATTCCTTCCTTCATCCGATACGTGTAGCTGGGATCTCCGGTGGGAGCATTCACCTCAAAATAGCCAAACTGGATGCCGTCTTTTTGCTCCAACGTTTCGGCCACCTCTACAATGTGGCTTGAAAGAACGAAGAACGAGCTCTTGACCGCCGAAAAAGCAGAGGCGATGGCCAACGTCCCATCGTAAGCATCCTTCACATTGGTACCCCGGAACAATTCGTCAAATATCACCAGCATGTTTGGGTGCGACTCAAGCATCTCGGCCACATTCCTGATTCGTTTCACTTCCGCATAGAAATGGCTATATCCCAGATTCAAATCATCAGCCAGATTGATTGTCGTGGAGATTCCCGACAAGGCACTCAGGCGCATCTTGCTGGCTGGGACAGGAAATCCGATATGCGCCAGGTAAGCCGACAAGCCCAAAGCTTTCAGGAAAGTGGATTTGCCTGCCATGTTGGGCCCAGTGACAAACAACAACTTCCTTGCAGCATCGATAGACACATCGCTGGCCACGGCATGCTCCACCATCGGATGGAATAGCCCTACCACCTGCAAAATATTGTCGGCTTGAGGAAGAATTTCAGGATAAGAGAAGCCATGCTTGCGGGCCGTATTGGCCACAGACATGTACGCATCCAACTCATAGATGAATTCCAGAAAGAAGCTTAGATCGCTGCGGTGCGTTTTGCGGAAAACGTAGTCCATGCGGATAATCTCGAATGCGTTCAACCTTTTCGGATGAATGGCATCCTTGTACTCCTCTTGATCGATCCTCCTCAGCAATTCGGTCACCCGTTCCCTCAACAAGCGCGGACATTCCTCCAAGGCGCATTTCTCCCCCAAAAGCTGCGCAAAAGAGTGAAGGCTTTCAATCAACTTGACACTCGAAAGCACACCCTTGTCGATCAGATGAAATTTCTTGTAATTGTTCAACCGGTTAAGAAATTTCACAAATACGGTATAAAGCGACGGTACCTCGGCCAAGAAATTGGCATGACGGTAATAATACTCCGCGAAGTCAAGCGAATTCTTATCCAGATTTATGCCTTCCGGAAAATGTTTTTGCAGGAAAGCGATCGTCTCCTTCCTTTCGGTCAGAAAAACGATGTCGTCACTTGGATTCGAGAAGAAAGCAGTCAATTTTTTCTTCCCTCCAGCGCAAAAAGTTGCATCGAAAAGAGAAAACAAAGATTTATCGCTTGGAGAGGTTCCAAAAACATTCAAATCTTTCAGGGTCTGCTTGTCTATCTCAAATTTCATATTTCTTGGATTTTGTTTTATAGATAGAGCCGCCTAAAGGGTATTTTCCATAAAATTCAAATCTTTTTTAAAATGCCGCAGCTTTCAGCTTCAATCCAAGAGTCTCTTCAAGTCCAAACACGAGGTTCATGTTTTGGACAGCCTGCCCGGATGCACCTTTCAGCAAATTGTCGATGCAGGAAAGAATCAGCAACTTTCGCCCGTGTTTCTGCACATGCAGGACACATTTGTTGGTGTTCACCACCTGTTTCAAGTCTGGATTCTTGCTTGTCACCACAGTGAAGGGGCTGTCGGCATAAAACTCTTTGTAGAGCGTTTCGGCCTCTTCTTGAGAGCCTTCAAATGTTGTATATATCGAGGCAAAGATGCCTCGGGTGAAATTCCCCCGAACGGGAATGAAGTT
>MKRS01000863.1 GCA_001897035.1 Bacteroidales bacterium 45-6 | reverse complement strand
AAAAAAGAGAACATCGACTACAAAGGATTTATTTTCATCGGCCTCATCTCTGTCAACGACGAGCCGATGGTGATAGAATACAACGTCCGGATGGGAGATCCTGAAACAGAAGTGGTGATGCTGCGCATCAAATCGGATTTCGTGGAACTGCTCGAAGGGGTAGCCACACAAACTCTTTCACAAAAGATTTTGGAAATCGACGAGCGATACGCCACCACCGTGATGCTCGTTTCGGGAGGATATCCCGGGGATTACCAAAAAGGAAAACCAATCGAAGGACTTGGCTTGGTGGATGAAAAGAGCGTTGTGTTTCATGCAGGAACAGCATCGAAAGACGGCCAGATCGTCACAAACGGGGGCCGGGTAATAGCCGTCAGCTCGTATGGCAACAGCAAGGAAGAAGCCTTGGCGAACTCCTTCAACAATGCCTCAAGAATACAATTCGAAGGGAAATATTTCCGCTCCGACATTGGTTTTGATTTGGAATAACAAGCATACCCGTTTTTCTTGTGATAAACTTTTACCGCACATACATCGCAGAGGGGAAAGCCTTTGTAGTCTTCTCGATCGTGGCAAGCATCCTTCTGAGGAGTCAGCTGCTCCTCGACTTCGAGACGGAATCGCCAGCAACAGCGGACAACAGCGGCGGCTATCTTTGGGAACTTCTTTTCAGCAACCTGCACATGCAAGGCACTGTGGCAACTGTTCTCGGAAATTCATTCGTGACTTTGGCCGTATGTCTGGTGCTATCGTTTGCATCGTGGCATTATTCGCTAATCCGGGAAAAGACATTCCTCCCTTTTGCCATCTCGCTCTTGGTATTTAGCTCCCAGCAACGGTTCTTGCTTTTTTCCCCATACGTCATTGCGGCACTATTGTGCCTGACGGCAATCTGCCTATTGTTCAGACTTTATCAAAACCCGAGGGCCCAGCGAGGAGTGTTCACGATTGGAACTGTATTGGGATTGTCCTTACTGTTTTCGACACAAACGCTTCCCTACCTCTCTCTCGTCTTGATAGCCCTGGCCTATCTGCGCATCTTCAATTTGAAGAACATCCTGTCGCTCCTTTTAGGCCTACTGTTCATCCTCTGGATCGGCTTACTCACCAGCATTCCGACCGGGCATTTGCATGTATTCATTGATTATTTAGGGCAGTTGAACAACATCCACTTTCTACACATACTCGACTTCTCGGTTGCCGAATGGATCCTTTCGGCATTGTATGTGTCGATGCTGGGGATCGTCACCGTCAATTTCCAGTTCAACATCCACAAAGACAAGATCAGGATACGCTCGCAAATCAATTTCTTGCTGCTCCTGTCCTTTATCTTCTATTTGTCTTATTGCTGCCTCTGCTGGGATCCAAACTTCGCCCTTTATCTCTCGTTGGGCACATTTGTTATCCCTGTTTCGCATTATTTTGCATTAACGTATTCAAAATTCAAGATAATATTCTTTTATTTGCTGATTGTATTGTTTTCAGGCCTGATTTTGGGGCAAAGCCAGCTATTCTGAGAAATTTCACGAAATATTGTTTTGCTAATTTCTAATGCATCCCAGCCATGAAAAAAAGGATTGATTTGTTTGCAATTATTGTCATCAGCACCGTTTCCTTGGCTTTTATCAGCGGTTGCGGCACATACCGGAAACTCAGTGGGCCGCAAATAAAAGCCCGAATCGACAGCTTGGTGGCAATACCCAAAATCGAGTTTAAGCCTACGCAGGCAATCCCCACCTCGTACAAGACCGTAAACCTGTCTTATGGATATTTCTTGCATATTGCAAAAGATACAGTGAGATGCTACCTGCCTTATTTCGGACGGGCCTATACCGCAAACTTGAATCCCGATGAGGCCGGAATAAATTTCACATCCACCCATTTCGAGTTTCAAAAAGAAGCCGTTCAAAAAGGATCTTATGCAATCGAAATTCTACCAAAAGACACGCGGCAGAAATTCAAATTGTATTTAACCATCCAAGAATCAGGCTATGCTTCGCTGCGGGTGACGGATCCGGACAGGCAGGATATTCTGTTTTATGGCTCAATGGATTATTGAACCGGCATGGGGTAATATCCGTCAAGTTTCGTTGAATACAGTTAAGAGACAATATTTTAGGATCGAAAGCATTGGAAATATCGAAAATTATGTGTTATTTCGCAGTCTGTTTTCAGATAATTTTTTTTAAAGGAAAAATATGCAATTAACGTTCTCTGCCAAGCAGATAGCAGAAGTACTCCACGGAGAAATCGTTGGGGATCCAACGGTTCAGGTGAGTGACTTTTCCAAGATTGAAGAAGGCAGATTAGGCACGCTGACCTTCTTGTCTAATCCCAAATACGAACACTTCATTTACGAGACGAAAGCCAGCATCGTATTGGTAAACAGCGACTTCATACCTTCAAAACCAGTAAGCGCGACCCTTATCAAGGTATTCAATGCCTATGCCTCGCTGGCCATATTACTGGATATTGTAAACTCTTCCAAACCTCAAAAGCTGGGTGTTGAAGAGCCATCGTTCATTTCCCCATCGGCCAAAACCGGAAAAGACATCTATGTCGGCGCATTTGCCTACATCGGACAAAACGCCATCATCGGGGACAAAGCAAAAATATACCCGCAAGCCTACGTTGGCGACAACGTGGAGGTAGGTGAAGGAACAATCATCTATCCCGGAGTGAAAATATACGAAGGCTGCAAAATAGGCAAGAATTGCATCCTCCACGCCGGAGCGGTGATCGGATCGGATGGCTTCGGGTTTGCGCCCGAAAACGGTGAATTCAAGAAAATCCCTCAGCTGGGAATCGTCCTGATCGAAGACAATGTGGAAATCGGGGCTAACACCACGATCGACCGTGCCGTGATGAATGAAACCCGAATCGGCAAAGGGGTGAAATTGGACAACCTGATCCAAATAGCGCACAACGTACAGGTGGGCGAAAACACAGTGATGGCATCCCAGGTGGGCATCTCCGGATCCACCAAGGTAGGGCAGAATTGCATGTTGGGAGGACAAGTTGGCTTAGGCGGACACATCACCATTGGCGATAACACCAATATCGGCGCCCAATCCGGAATTATCAGCAACATCGAAAGCGGAGTCAACATCATTGGCTCACCGGCCATTCCGGTGAAGAATTTTTTCCGCTCGAGCGCAGTATTTGCAAAACTACCAGACATCTACCGACAGATCAACCAGTTGCAAAAAGAGTTAGACAAAATGAAGGCGAACCTCGCCTCGGAACAACAATAACCATTCTGTGACAGAAGTCAATCGTAAATTATGGATAAACAAAAAACACTGAAAGGCAGTTTCACCCTCAATGGAAAAGGGTTGCACACTGGGCTTGCCATTACAATAAGTTTCCACCCAGCCCCTGAAGGACATGGGTACAAGATCAAACGTTTGGATCTGGAAGGGCAACCCGTGATCGACGCCTTGGCCGAGTCGGTGGGTGCTACCCAACGGGGAACAGTTCTCGTGAAAGACGACATCCACATCAGCACCATCGAACACGCCATGTCGGCCCTTTACGCTTTAGGGGTGGACAATTGCCTGATCGAGGTGAACGCCCCCGAGTTCCCCATACTGGATGGCAGCGCAATCCGCTACGTGGAAGAAATCCGCAAAGTGGGCATCGAGGAGCAGAAAGAAGAACGCGAAGTCTTCCTGGACAAGATC
>MKRS01000862.1 GCA_001897035.1 Bacteroidales bacterium 45-6 | reverse complement strand
GGTATCCCATTTTTTGAACTCCTCGTTCAGGGCCTTCACTTCCTCCTTTGTCATGCCGGTGGTTTTCATCACGTCGGCATAGATGTCGTCCATCTTGGCTACATCTTCAGCCAGGCTACGGAAAGCAAACGAAAGTCCGGTAATGGAAGCGATGAAGGCCGTAGCCATGGCTGCATATTTATTAAACCCGTCAGCAGCTTTGCTCCATATCGACGGCGTTTTACCGACGACAGAGTTCTGTTCGGCCTTCACAACAGTGAGTTGCCTCTCCACTTTTGCAAGGAGTTCCACCTGACCCCTGTATTCCTCCGTGTCGCGTTTCATATCCTTCATGCTCCGGCTCACGCTCCGCCGCATCGTCTCCAGTTCCTTGGTGGTGGCACCCGACAGGTCATTAAGGATACGGGTGGTTTCCTTCACCTTGTTGTCATATTTCGCAAAATCCTTCCTTTTCTGGTCCAGGTCGGAAGACGTTTTCTTGTAAGCTTCCGATTCTTTGTCTCCGGCAGCATTTAGCCTGGACAATTCGTCTTCCAACCTCTTCATCTCGGATCGCAAGGCATTCGCTTTTTTCAAGGCGTCGGTATTGTCTATGAATACCTTTATGCTCCTGGTTGTGTCTTTTCCCATAATAATCAATCGATAAAAATATTACTTGCGTCGATTTGCATATCCGCCGAATAGTTGGACACGATGTCGGCGAGTTCTTGGAGTTCGGCGGCAATCACCGGGTTGAACCATTCTATGCGCCGCCTGTTTCCCTGCCCCATTTTTCCAAGACTGGATGACAATGTCTTTTTCAGCCCCTTGGTACTCCACCATTCCGAACCATGGATGCCACCCTGACCCTTGCCGGCACCATAGTGGATGTACACGCCTTCACGCCAGAAAGAAAAGCCCACACGGTTCACCTCCCTGGCATATTTGCTATCGTAATACAAGTTGGATCTGATGCTTTCCGACAGCCGTATGTTTTGCCGGACAAGCGAACTGGCACTGGCTTTAAGCTTGGCCGTTGTCCGTTCCGCCCAGGCTTCCACCTCCTTGTTGAATTGAACCATTTTTTCAGAATCATTACTACGCAGGAACTTGTCGGTATCCGACATGTTATCCATGGCCAGACGGAAGACGGCTTCCTTGCTTACTACCCGGTTGTTTTCCTGCATTCGTTTGTAGAACCCCATAATCAATCCTCCCAATCTTCAGGATTAAATCTGTAATCCAAGCCCGTAGCGAGCGAGAACAAAAGCGCAGCACCATAGAAGTTGTCTCGGACAGGACCGATCGGCTCTATCTTGAACGAACCAGGATCAAGGGCCTCGAGCCCATTGGCGGAAGCCTCATAGTCCAACATCATCTTGCTGATAATCTGCTTGAGTATATTCTTGCAAGAATCGGAAGCTGCCATCACAGTCCGGGCATCGCCGCTTTCGGTTTGAAGGAGAACGTCAAACTCGTAAGGCATGGACTCCATGAGGGAGTCGGCATTCTTGTATTCGAAATCAGACATCAAGCTATCGTGGGCAATCAGGATCGTACCCTTTGCCTCGGACAGCCTTTGCTCTATATCGGCACGCGCATCTGTCTCCACCGATTTGTAGAACCGGGGCCTGTCCGCCGAATGCCGGATAGCCTTCAGCTTGGTGGCGAGCATCTCGCCGTATTCGAAATGGTTGTATGCACCCATAGTTGTAGAAGTTTATGGGTACAAAAAAAGCCGATTAACATCGGCTGGTAAAGGACAAAAAAATAGTACTGGAGCGTCTTTAGACTATTTAGTTATTTAACGTCCATGACAATCCTTATATTTTTTATCACTGCCACAATGACAAGGATCATTTCTGCCAGGTAATTTATCTTTAACAATAGGCTGGTGCCGCTTTTGTTCAGCTTGCCTATATTCTTGTACATAATCCGTTAGGTGAGTCGGTGGTATTTGGAAAGAAAATACAGTCTCCTTACTTGTATGCGTAACAGAAAAATCCCCTTGAGTAATGATATCCATACCAATAAGAACATCAAATCCATTAAGAATCCCTTCTGCAACCGTTATTGCTTGAAACCCAACTCCATTTGGTAATACAATATTTATTAAGTATGTGTTTACACGTGTTTGTCCATTTGCATGAAAAGAATTAGACACTCCAGTTGGAATCAATCCTAATTCATCAACAACGCGTTGTGTTATTACTGTATTAGTAGCCCCTGTGTCCCACAGACCTTGATAATGATTAGCTGTTGGGTGGAGGCTTGGATGTGTATTCGGGTTAAAAGCCTTAGATATTAAGCAACTAGTAATAAGAACATTTGTTCCTCTTGGGTATTTTACAGTAAAGGCTTGCGCCGTTAAAATGGGCATATAGCGTATTTGTTTTAATTTTTAACAAAAAACTACTCTCGAGTGAAACGTCTGTGTATATGATCCATCACCCGGTGAACACTCCTGAATTATAAAATTTCCCAACCCATATTCCTTTTCCGCAAATAATAATGCATCATAACTCGAATCAAAAGCATCCACTTTGTCGTTTTCCGCAATTACTAAATATTTACCGTTATATTTTTTCACAAGTTCTGCTTGGTTATTAATATACCATTGGAATAAATTTTCTAACATAGTTGTAATTATTTCGTTTTTTTTGATATGGTTCGCAAAGGTAATGAATAAATAATATTGAATATTAATATAGTATATGTTTAACAACAAATTATATCACAATGTTTAAACATAATATCTCACACTAGTGAATAGCAATACAGAATTCCCTTAAGACATCAAGAAAGAGGAAAGCGCAAACCATCCCGGCTTGCGCTTTCCTCTTTCATAACGAACCCAATAAAACACAAACAAAAACTACTTGTTCCTTTTCATCTCCTCATACTGTTCCGCCGCCACCTCCATCGTGTATAGAGCTTCATACAAATCCGAATTGCGCACCGCCTCCTTTTTCGTCACATCGTTTTTGGCCAAAGCGTCGATGATCCGCATCTGCCCGTCGGCTGGATTGCCACCTTCTTCACCGCCTCCCGCAAACACACGGGGAAAAAGTTCCTGGAGCTTCCGGATCGATCCCAAGTAAAACCAAAGGATTGCCACCTTCACTTTCGCCGGGATGCGCTTCACCGCCTTTTCGGCAAGGCTGCCGTCTTCTTTCCGGTAAAGCAGGGAAATAAACCGATCCATATCCGCCGGATCGCCACCTGAAAACGCATGTGCAATCTGAAGGTCGGCAAAGTCGCGGTACTTCAGGTTGGTTAGCCCGTCATCCGGGCCATGCAACCGGATGAATCCGGCACGGATCTCACGGAAATGGTTTCGGGTGATGTGCGGATCTACCCGCACATCACCGTCCACCACCACGAACAAGAAATCAAAAACAAGCGAAACAGAAACCAATTCCTCGGGCAACAAGTCCACCCGTTTCTTTTCAAAAGATAACTTAAAACTACCATCTCCATTCTTACCCCGCACACGCCCACCGGCGCAATACAGCACCATTTTCACCTTCACTTCTTCCGGAGTGATCTGTTTGTCGAACAAACCCACCAAGTAGATCAATTGGTCCTTGGTGAGTTCGTCCCATTCTTCGGGCAAGGAGAATTCAATATTTCCTTTGGCTGTTTCAATCCTTATTTGTTTCATCCTGCAAAAAATATATGTTTTCCTTCATTGTCCCAATCTACT
>MKRS01000861.1 GCA_001897035.1 Bacteroidales bacterium 45-6 | reverse complement strand
TAGTAATAATAAGTTTTGCATAAATGTCTATGACAGAATAGGAAGCATGGGCGAAATATACCCACGTCAGAAACTTATACCCGAACTCAAAAGAACCGGCTATACGAAAGCATTGTACGGACAGAACCCGTTAGATCTATTCCGCACCCTACTCGGTGATAGCAGAGCCGAAACACTTATCAAAGCAGGTTATACAAAGCTATTGGAACGTATGATGAATAGCAGATGGAAGAATATTGACAATTATTGGCAATCCATTAAAATAGCTATCCGCAACAAATACAAAATCGAAGATGCAATTCTTTGGTGCGATTATATAGATATGCTTCGATTCTTTGGTAAAGACCTGCATAATGCGAAATACGTTTGCCCAAAAAACTTAAAAGCCGAACATGACCGATATGTTATTAAGAGAGCCAAAGCAGATGCACGGCAGGAACTTGAAAAGCAGTTGGAGAAGGAAGCCGAGTTCCGAAAAGCCAAAGAAAAATTCTTCGGCTTGATGTTTTCGGACGGACTTATCAGCATTCGGGTACTTGAAAGCGTGGCAGAAATTGTGTTGGAAGGAAAGATGATGCATCATTGCGCAGGCTCATACCATTCCAAAACAGATAGCCTTATACTATCGGCCTGCATTGACGGAGAGCGGATTGAAACCGTAGAAATCTCACTTTCCCAATTAAAGGTTATCCAATCTCGGGGCGTATGCAACAAGAATACTGAGCATCACAACAGGATAATCAACCTTGTAAACAGGAATATATCCCTTATTGAAAAAAGACTGGCAGCATAGTAAATATTAATCAGGGCGGAACAATCCGCCCGTAATACCCTATACAATGTATATACTATTCATCGGATTTAGAGAATTGGGTGAATTCCCATCCATATCACAAGCCAAACAGTTTGCCAGAAACAGTGGATTATCAGGAGTCTTCAGCCTGATCGGCAAGAATTACAGGGACAGTTGGTATGTTCCTGCATGACACAGACGGGCGGTTTTTCCGCCCGTTACTTTTTCCATGACTTACCAAACGAACGGGGAGAAAAAGTAACAAAAAGCCTTACTTAATTATCTTTCAGATATTCAATTAATACTCTATCTTCAATAAATTCATTTATAATATATTTATTGAACTTATATAGCGAATAAACAGAGCTTAAAATATCTTCGATCTTAAAATTTGATTTATAATTTCCATGAGCAAAGTCTGAACGTTGGCTATAGATTACTCCTAATTCCTTGTTAAGTTGCACTAAATCATACTCGGTATCTTGATTGTGAATTATTATTGCACATTTTAGTTTAAATTGCCTACTAATACTATCTTCTATATTAAATCTGTTTGTATCTGGGTTTCGAGTAATTAAATATTCGATAATACTTACAAGAATCAACAACATCAATTCAGGGTCTTTCAGGTGCTCATATGATGTTTTTAGTAAATTTCCAATATGCAATATTTTTTGTTTAGGCGTTTCTTTTTGACTTAGTCGTATTTTCCCCTCTTCTCTTTTTAAAGTGTCTATGAGTAGAGTTTCAAGACCATCTGCTTGAGAACAAATTTCTTCAAATCCATCAATCCAATAAAGCCAGTTTAAACCCCTATTTTCTTCTTTAAACAGAAAATTATGCCCAAGAAATGTTTCTACGGCTTCATAAACTCTTTGATTAACCGAAACACTAAACAGTTCATATGGATTTGTTGATAATAAAAATGACTCTCCATGATAATACTCCTCATCATTATGGCTTAACAGAGAAATGATGTGACAATAACTCGCTAAATCCTTGAACTTTTTTGCATAATCAGTCTCATCCTTTGATAAAACAATACGTAAAAGTATATCCCTATCTTTTGTTATATCATCAAACTCTTTATCATCTGAAAATCTAACGATAATCCATGTTTCAGCCAATATGTCAATTAATGACTTCTCGTAATTTTTATCATAATATTTTAAGGCATAATCATCTTCGTCAATTTCTCGTAACTTTTCTTTTAAATCTCCTAAACTAAACCCAAGCCTAGAACTTAATGATGCTACTCTTTCATTTCCACCTTTATCCTTTTCTATTAAAGTTTTTTGAATAAATTCTTTGACGGTATTTATCTCTTCAGAACTTCTGGGATTATCAAACTTTAGACGCATTGATTCTGAAAGAACTATGCTATTTTCAATTGGATATATGTATTTTGTAAGTGCAAATGACATACTTTTTTAAAATGATTTTCCGCAAAAATACTCATAAAAAAACACCTGACAAAATTGCTTGTCAAGTGTTTTTCAACAGGTTATCCAAAGTTGTTTTATTCATCGGCAATTTCTATACAATCTGCATATTTATTGCCTGTTTGAACCGGAACGGCTGGGCAACGTAATAATAACTGCTGGTAACCCCGCCCGGTATTTCACTTTCTCGCCAGGCTGTAAATAAGTAGTTAGAAATTTCATACTGTGTTTCTTCTTTTAAAATGATTTCCAATAAGCAGCAACACCATGCTACCGGGTTCAAAAAGCGGTTACCTTTCCTAATCTCATAGTGCAGGTGGTAGCCTGTTGTAAGCCCGCTGTTTCCTACATAGGCAATATATTTGCCCATTCGTACCGAATCCCCTGCATTTACCAGCGTTTTACTCAGATGTGCATAGAACGAGTGGAAACCGCCTGCATGTTGAATCTCAACAAAATGACCATATCCCGGATTATAGCCTTTGCGGATGACAAGCCCGCTGCCTGTGGCATATACGGGAGTACCTTTTGCTTTGGGTATATCAACTCCCGTATGGAATTTTTTCATTTTATAGACAGGATGTCTGCGCATGCCGAAACCGGACGAGATGACCGGGTTTTTGATGGGAGATATGACCGGATAGCAGGATAATTCGGATACGGATAGTTGCATGGAATCCGCTATCCGCTGAAATTCCGTTGCCGAATATATATCTGCCGTAAGTTTCCCTATTTCCGATTCCCTATCGGGTTGTCCGCATACCGATACAGGCAAAGAAAGCAATGCAATGAATAGTACCATAATGTATTTCATAACCAATGTTTTGCCGGTTAAAACAAGCGTCCGAATTGCTCCGGACACCTGCATACTTTGTTTTATTCTTCGCCGTCTTCCGTCTGCTCGTTCTGAAACGAGAAAGTCTTTTGAACAACCTGCCCGAATGAATCCTCCACGTACACGTCAATCACCTGCTGGTCTTTGCTTCGGGACGTATAGTAGAGCCGGAATGTTTCTTTTTCCAGCGGATACAGGTCGTTCGGCTTGAATACCGTTCCGTCATCCATGCGAAGCTCGCCCACTCCGTCCGGCTGAAACATCCTGATATAAAACTTCGTATCCTGATAGTTTCCTTCTTTTACGAGCCGGCAGCGGATTTCAGCCGTTTCATTTTCGATGATTTTCTTCTGCACCGGCATAGTCTCCAAATCAAATAAGTAGCGTACACGAATATCCATATCGTCGTTACAGGCTAAGGCCAGCAGCATCATCGCCACCAGCCACGCTGTTATCCTGAAAAAACTCTTTATTTTTTTCATTGCTTTGTATTTTTAATTGATGATAAACCGTAATCCGACACCGAATTGTGTATGGAATTTTGATACGTCCGAGCCGGTCAGGAAACGTTCGCGCCCGGTCAGGAGCAACACCACTCGGTCGGAAAGGTATGTTT
>MKRS01000860.1 GCA_001897035.1 Bacteroidales bacterium 45-6 | reverse complement strand
TATGTTTGCCTTAAGTAAGTACTGATTGGTTTTTTCAGGGCAAAGCAATGCCGTTTCCAAATATTGAAAGGAAATGAAGTTGAACTTTCAAGCTATATATAGCTTTTAGCTATTAGCTGATAGCTGATAGCTCTGTTAGAACTAAAAGCTTATGCATTTTACGACTATGTATAATCCCCATTAGCTATGTCTTACGTTAAATTTTTTGTTGCAATTATTTAGGACAAGTTTGAACAAAAAAAAGAATCTCCTCTTGTTCAACAAGAGAAGATTCTTTTTTTTGGGATATGATTAATGTTATCCTTGCAGCTTATTCAGATACTACTTCGAAAGGAATTTCTACCGAAACTTCTTTGTGAAGCTTGATGTTGGCTTTGTAGGCTCCAACTTCCTTCACCGATTCTTTGATAACAATGATCTTGCGGTCGATGGCAAAGCCCAATTTTTCGAGGGCTTCAGCGATCTGGATATTATTTACAGAACCAAAGATTGTTCCCGTTGAACTTGTCTTGGCACCGATAGTCAATGACACTCCCTGAAGCTTCTCTGCCAATTCCTGGGCGTCTTTCTTCAGTTTTTCAAGCTTGTGGGCGCGTTGCTTCAAGTTTTCAGCCAATACTTTCTTAGCCGATTCAGAAGCGATGATTGCTTTTCCTTGCGGAATCAAATAGTTACGTCCGTAACCATCCTTCACGTTCACAATATCGTCTTTGTATCCAAGATTGATAACGTCTTCTTTCAATATTACTTGCATGTTCTTATCCTCCTTGGTTTAAATTATTTCATTAAGTCGGTAACGTAAGGCAACAAAGCCAAGTGACGCGCTCTCTTTACCGCTTGGGCAATGCGACGTTGGAATTTCAATGAAGTTCCGGTGATACGACGGGGAAGGATCTTTCCTTGTTCGTTCAAAAACTTCTTCAAGAATTCAGGGTCTTTGTAGTCGATATACTTGATGCCGTTCTTTTTGAAGCGGCAGTACTTTTTCTTTTTGTTGTCCACTGACGGTGGAGTCAAATATCTGATTTCTGATTGTTGTGCCATGATTTAGTTCTCCTTTACTTCTTCTTTAGTTGATGATTTCACTCCTCTTCTTTTTTGTGCATAAAGATGAGCATATTTGTCCTGTCTGAATGTCAAGAAACGCAATACGCGTTCGTCACGACGGAAGTTAACTTCCAGCTTCTCAATAGTTTCAGGCTTGGCTTCAAATTCAAGGAAAGCATAGAATCCAGTGGATTTCTTTTGAATTGGGTAAGCCAATTTCTTCAATCCCCAGTTTTCTTCATTCACAATCGTGGCACCTTCAGCAGTGAGGATACCTTTGAATTTTTCTACCGCTTCCTTCATCTGTACATCAGACAAAACGGGAGTCAAAATGAAAACGGTTTCGTAATTGTTCATAAATGTTTATTAATTAATTGTTTATTTGAAAAACTATATTTTTCGAGGTGCAAAGATAGGCATTATTCCCGGAATAGCCAAAGGTGATTGTCCAATATTTTTCAAATCGATGGCTTATCTTGCCAAAATTGCTTTCGGAAGGCCTGTCTTTCACTCGTTGTATTTCTGTCAAACCTGTTCCGAAATCTTGTAATGGTTGCGTTCCTGGGAGTTGCGGCTTATCAATTCGCCGATGAACCCGGTCAGGAATAGCTGCGTGCCCAGTATCATGCAGGTCAGGGAAATGTAGAAGTACGGGGATTCTGTCACCAGGCGGTAATCCATTCCGTGAGACATTTCGTATAATTTGGATGCGCCAACAAAAATGATTGCCACAAAACCCAGAAAGAACAGCAGGGAACCCAACAGGCCAAAAAAGTGCATGGGTTTGCGTCCAAATTTTGAAAGAAACCACAAGTTTAGCAAATCGAGATAGCCGTTGAAAAACCGGCTGAATCCAAATTTGGACTTACCGTATTTGCGTGGACGGTGGATGACTTCCTTTTCCACGATGTCGCTAAAACCAGAAATTTTGGCGAGGTAGGGAATATAGCGGTGCATATCGTTATAGACCTCAATGTTTTTGACCACTTCGCTTTTGTATGCCTTCAGCCCGCAATTGAAATCATGGAGATTACGTATGCCCGACACCTTGCGCGCTGTTGCATTGAAAAGTTTGGTCGGAATTGTTTTGCTAATCGGGTCGTATCTTTTTCTTTTCCAACCAGATACAAGATCGTGCCCCTCGGTTTTGATGAGCCTGAACAATTCTGGAATTTCGTCCGGGCTGTCCTGTAGGTCGGCATCCATCGTGATTACCACATCGCCCTGTGCAAGCTCGAAAGCACAGTGGAGTGCGGGGGATTTTCCATAATTTCGCCTGAAGCGTATTCCTCTGATTTGGTCTTCCTGTTCTCGTAATTTTGAAATGATTTTCCAAGAATCATCGGTACTTCCGTCGTCCACAAAGATCACTTCATACGAAAAATTGTTTTCCTGCATCACGCGTTTGATCCATGCATACAATTCTGGAAGCGATTCAGCTTCGTTGTACAATGGGATGACTACTGAAATATCCATATATCGTCGTTGTCAAAAGATTACAAATTGAAAGGTTACAGCCTATTGGATCTTGATTTTTTTGGAAATAATAAACCCATAGATCAATGAAAGTATAAGTCCGAAAATAACATTACCAAATATCTGAGAAACAGTATAATATAAAGGACCGATGGAGACCCTTTCTGCTTCTCTAAGAAAATCATCGGAAAAATCCATCTGCTTCATTATATCAAACAACTTTTTGTTGAGAGAGGAAATATAGGAGGGGTCAATAACTGTGTAATGGAAATAGGATACTACGGCTTCAATCAAGGACGCAAAAAAGCACAGTAATACAGTGAATGCCACACAATGCAAATAACTGATATTCCCGTCATTTGCCTTGTCCCTGTAACGAGTCGTTAAGTAGTACATCAAAAAGAAAGTACCTATTCCTAACGATTGGTATATAAAATCCAAATAGCTGTAGTAGGTGGCGCCAATATGAAATAGATACTTGAACGCCCAAAAGAACCCCAGCACAACCCCATAATGCATGGCATAGTTAAGTACCTTGAATTTATCTTCTTGCATCAGAAAAATTAAATTTTAGGACACAAAAGTAGCAAAAAATGCTGATAATAGCTATTGGAAAAGGATTATTCGGAGAACCGACAGGTGCTTTTGTCTCCATCTTCCATTGGCTTTTTGGAACAGAGGGTATCCGAAGAAGGTGAAGCAGCTTTTGCGCGTTCTTTCTTGTTAGTATTCGAATATTCCGTGTTCTCCCTTGATGGTCAGCTTCTTGCTATCTGATGCTTCCACTCGGCCTACAAGTTGCGCATCAATGTTGAACGATGCTGAAATGTCAATAATGGTTTGGGCATGTTTGGGCGACACATAAATCTCCATCCGGTGGCCCATGTTGAACACTTTGTACATCTCTTTCCAGTCGGTTTCCGATTGTTCCTGTATGAGCCGGAATAGTGGCGAGGTGGGGAACAGATTGTCCTTGATGACATGCACTTTATCCACAAAATGAAGCACTTTAGTCTGAGCTCCTCCCGAGCAGTGAACCATTCCGTGAATTTCAGGACGCAACAAATCTAAAATTTTCTTGATTACAGGGGCATACGTGCGTGTCGGGGACAATACCAATTTTCCGGCGTCAACGCCCAAATCCTCGATTTGATCGGTTAATTTTTTAT
>MKRS01000859.1 GCA_001897035.1 Bacteroidales bacterium 45-6 | reverse complement strand
TGGAAGATGCCATCGTGGCCGTCGGCAAGAAAGGTGTCAGCCTCGGCGTGGGTCAAATCCCCGAAATCATCTTCGACAACACCGACCGCAACCGCACCTCGCCGTTTGCCTTCACCGGCAACCGCTTCGAATTCCGTGCCGCCGGGTCTTCTGCCAATTGTGCTTCTGCCATGACAGCCTTGAACGCTTCAGTGGCCGAACAATTGCGGGTATTCAAGGCCGAGGTGGACGCATTGATCCAGAACGGAAAAAGCAAGCAGGAAGCCCTTTACCAGGTTTTGAAAAAATACATCAAGGAGTCGAGGGTGATCCGCTTCAACGGGAATGGATACAGCGACGAATGGAAAGCGGAAGCGGCCAAGCGCGGCTTGGATTGCGAGACGAGCGTACCTGTCATCTACGACAGCTACACCTCTTCTCAAAGCATCAAAACCTTTGATGGAATCTTATCCGAAGTGGAACTTCATGCACGCAACGAGGTGAAATGGGAAACCTACACCAAGAAGATCCAGATCGAATCGCGCGTGCTGGGTGACCTCTCGCTCAACCACATCATCCCGGTAGCTATCCAATACCAGTCGATCTTGTTGAAGAACATCTCCCGCCTAAAGGAAATCTACCTTGACCCTGAAAAGTTTGAAGAACTGGCAAAGGAGCAAAAACGCTTGGTGGAGAAGGTTTCCTTCCACGTGAACTCGATCAACGAGAAAGCGCACCAGATGAAAGATACCCGCAAGAAGGCCAACGCCATCGAGTCGGAACGGGAAAAAGCTGTCGCCTATCACGACGAAGTGGCCCCGTTCTTCGACAGCATCCGCTACCATATAGACAAGCTGGAGCTGATCGTGGACAACGGAATGTGGACATTGCCCAAATACAGGGAATTGCTGTTCATCCGATAAGTTAGATCATAAAAAGAATCCCGAGCCTTTCTGGTTCGGGATTTTTTTGGTTATAGCAAAGCCTTATAAAATCAATACTGCGTGGACCATTTCCAGCCATCTGTCTGAAAAGGAACGGCAGGCAATCCCTCCTTGTTGAAGAGGTTCACATCCGGATTGTTGGCCCAGGCAAAACGGACTGCCACGGGTTCCACTACGCTGTCTGAATACACAACAACCTTGTCCCCATCTATGTAAGCCTTCGCCCAAACGAACTTTTTGTCCTTGCCTGAGATGGTAAAGCCCTCCACATAACCGTATTTACTTGTGGCGACCAATCCTCCCCCGATGTTGTCGAACGAGAGAACTACCTTCGAGCCTTTAATCTCCATCGAACGGAAGGTGGGGCCGGAATACACCAGATCCGTTTTCCCGTAGGTCTTCCTCAATGCAATCAACGCCAGTCGGCGTCCCACATCTTGCTTGTTGCGCGGATGAATGTCGTTGGCCTCACCAATGTCGGTGATGACGGCTTGTCCCGTTTTAGGCAGCGAGAGCGTCAAGGTTTGCGCCTGGCGAAGCTCTGCCCAGTTGCTTTCGACCGGATCGGCATCCTTGGCCTGGAAGTTGGCCAACTGCACCCAATAGAACGGAAACTCGGTATGCCACTGCTTACGCCAATCGTTGATAAGGGCCGGAAACAAGGTCTTGTAATTGTAGGCTTGTCCCGCATTGTTTTCACCCTGATACCAGATCGCTCCGGCTATCTGAAACTTCGTAAGGGGATTTATCATGGCATTGAAAAGCAACGAAGGCTGCACGTTGGGCGAAAGTTCCACATAATTAAACTGTTTGTTGGTGACGGCCGGTTTGTAATGCCAGTTTGCGGCCAAGGAATACCTTTTGCCATTCACCACAAGATACATGCCATCGGCCTTGCCATAGAATCCGCCGCCACCCGAAAAGTCGGTGACTTTTACAGTGATCTGGTTTTTGCCAGCCACAAGCACTTTTTCCGGAATGTTATATTGCCTGTTCATGGTGTACCCCTCGGTATGTCCGACGGTTTGCCCATTGACCCAAGTGATGTCGTTGTCGTCGATCGGTCCCAATTGGATGGCGGCCGCCTTTCCAGCATCTTCTTTCGGCAAGTCAAACAGGAAGCTGTACCAAACAATTCCGTCAACGTCGCCCAAAAGCCCCTCCCACAATTGAGGAACCTGCATCGTAGGCCACGCTGCAACATCTGTCTCGGCGGAAGAAAACCACTTTCCCGAAATACCCGGGTCGTGGTCCATTGCCTTTAGGTAATCTTCTTTGCGTGACTTATTGTCTTGCTGGAACTGATCGACATTGTCAATCCGTTTCCCCTCGTATCGCTTACTAAACTGCCCTGGCAACTCGTTGAAGGACGTATCGCTGATCCATGTCTCAATGTCCGTACCACCCCAGGAAGAGTTGATGATCCCCACAGGAACACCCAGTTCCGTGTAAAGGTTCAGGGCAAAGAAATAGCCCACAGCCGAGAAATCAGCAACAGTAGCAGGTGAACACACTTGCCAACGGCCCTCCAGATCGTTTTTGGGCTGCGAACCCATCGCCTTGGTGACATTAAATGAGCGGATTTGCGGGTTATTGGCACGGCTGATTTCTACCGATGCGTTGTTGGCATTTTTCACGGCAAACTCCATGTTCGACTGGCCGGAGCAAAGCCACACCTCGCCGATAAGAATGTCGTGGAGCGACAACCGGTTGGATTTTCCTTTCACATCCAACGTGTAAGGCCCACCATGTGCCTGCGGAGCGAACGTAACAGCCCAGTTTCCCGACTTGTCAGCTTTCACTTTGCGGGTCTGGTTCTGGAAACTCACTTCCACCGTCTCCCCTTTGTCAGCCCAGCCCCAAACTTGGATGACTTTATTTTGTTGCAAAACCATGTTGTCCGAGAAAATGGACGGCAACTTCACGCTTGCTTGCACCAGACCGGCAAGCAATAGGCCGCCTGCCAAGAAAATTGATTTTAAAATGTTCATGATATTGTTTTTTTTGAAAAGCGGTTGTATATACTCTTTTCGCCTTATTTTAATTTAGCTAAACTACGATCGCTGATCCGAAAGTTTCTATTCCTATTTTCAAAAAGTAATTGCTAATCCAAGCCCTGTGGCACTGATATTGAGCGATGCGGAGGCTCTCCGTTGCTCATTATACAAGCTTAGAGCTTTCTTTATTTGGAGATTACCCAGCTTATCAATCACCAACCCTCCAAACATCACTACGGCACCACCCAGAAAAAGGCCTGTATGCCCATTGCCCCCTCCTATACGCTGGCCAAGGTCATACCCTATACCAAATGCACCAAGGCATCCAACAACTGTGCCGAGAATGCTCAAGTTTTTTCCAGATTGAGCCATTTCCAAAGCCTGTTGATTGCCTGCAAGTTTATGAAAGAAAGCATCGCTGGACACAATCTTATCGCCGATATAGTATTTATATGCAAAACTGCCTTTTTGTAAACTTAGGATATCCTGTTCCTGAGCCACTGATAACAGGGAAAAGAAGAGAAAAAGAAAAAAGAAAATCTGCTTCATGTAATTTATCTTTACTATCTGAATATTTAACAAAACTAACAATAAATCAGCATGAAACAAAAAGAAAAAGTACTTTTTTGAAAAAGCCATAACGAAGGATAATGGAACTTTCATCTCCTGGTTTAGGTTTGTGTGAAAACAATAGCACAAAAAAGCACCGCTGAACCAAATCAGCGGTGCTTCTTGCATATCTTAAATGTCGGGAATGTGTACAAAAGAAAGAACTCGGGGAAAGCACAG
>MKRS01000858.1 GCA_001897035.1 Bacteroidales bacterium 45-6 | reverse complement strand
AATTTACCTTGTTTTACGACAGTAATGACGGAGCAAAGAAAACATTTACGGACAATTTAGATCTCGGGATTGGGAACAAGATACGCTACAGGGTTCAGTCCAAGCTTGCCAACGGAGCGCTATCGAGTTACACGAACGAGCTTGGTTATGATGTGACAAATGGATCAGCCGACATTCAGTACGGGACTATGTCTGTTGCAAATATTGGTTGGAACGCCTTGTTCTTTAAGAATAAATACCTGCAGGTTTCTCCTGCGATTGCTCTGGGGGCACCTTCCAACGCCAACTTCTCGACTATTTTGGTGCCTCGTGCAAAGGTTATCAGTTCTTCGACACGGACTAACATCCAAATTTTGCCATGGAGCTACCAGAATGTCTCCTCGCTTTCGAAGGAAGAATCGGTGCCTTACCTGATAGCTCCTTTTGGCAGCAGCGATTTGGGCGGGCTGAAAGTAATGTCGAACAAAAGTTCAGTGAGCGGTGCGTGGACAAACATTACGTTTGCTTCTCCATTCGATACAATACCAGTGGTGTTTGCCAACCAAATTGCTTCCGGCACCACTTTTGCGACTATCGTGAGGGTGCGGAATATCACCAAAACTGGGTTTCAAGCCAAAATAATGAAGGAATCCACCAACACTTCCACGCTTTCGGCTGAAGATGTCAGCTTCATAGCCATTGCTCCTGGCACAGGCAGCATCGACGGGCGCAAGGTTGTGGTGGGAAGAACAGCCAATAATTTTGTAGGATTCATCTACAAGTCGATATCTTATGGCGATAGCATTCCCAGCCCAATTTTTCTTGCTCAAATGCAGACTTGCAACGATGACCCTGTCACTGCGGGGCTTAGGTGCTTGGCAGTGGCCGACAAGTATGCAACCGTTGTGAAACAAAGGGAGAGATCTTCCGGTGAAAGCACCGTTTCTTCCGAGATGGTAGGATGGATAGCTATTAGCTCCGTCCAAACTCCTTCCGGGATAGAGCAGTCTAAAGATGGCTCTTTGTTGAGTATATTTCCTAATCCGGTGCGAGACATCCTTCATATACAAGGAGATGGTCTGAAAAATCAGGATGCGGAGATCTTCAACACGGTGGGTGTCCTCGTCAAACGCATTCCCGTGAATGAAAACAAGATAGATGTGTCGGATATTTCTTCCGGATATTATTTGTTGAAAATCAAAGGTTTGCCATCATGTAAATTTGTGAAGTACTGATGCTGACCGGATTGCCTTATACTTGTTGAATTTGAAACAATCACATTATATCAAATATTATAGCCAATTAAATAAGATTTATAAATGAAAAAGTATTCGACTAATAGATCCCACCGTTTCAGCATCGTGCTGATTTTGATGGTATTGTTTACGTTCTTGCTCTTTTCTTGCAAGGATAACTACATCTACGACGATCAAGATCCGGACTGGTTGGGCAGTGACATTTACACTTCGCTCAAATCCAAAGGTGATTTTACCGTCACGGTCAAGTTGATCGAAGACCTGGGCTACGACAGAATTCTTGGGCTGACAGGAAGCAAGACTCTCTTTGTCGCAAAGGATGATGCTTACAAGGCATTTTTCAGCAACAATAGCTGGGGTGTGACTAAGTACGAGGATCTTTCCGTGTCGCAGAAAAAGGCGTTGCTCAATTATTCGCTGCTCAACAATGCCTATAACTTGAAGATGCTTGCAAATTATAATTCTGCTGGTCTCTTGATCGAAAACGAGGCGATGCGCCAGACAAGTTCATTGGCGGCTATCGACACTTTGCCACATGATTACGGCGACCGGTTGCCTACAAATTCCGTTTGGAATTATTACCGCGACAAAGGTATTTATTTGGAAAAAGACAATACCGTGAAGCCGATCGTTTATTTCACAAATAGCTTCCTGACCAGGAACAACCTCACCTCCGAAGACTTCTCCGTGCTGACCAATGGCGGGACGCGTTCGGGAGACGATGTGTATGTGTTCAACAACAAGGTGATCGAAGGCAATGTCCGTTGCAAGAATGGATACGTGCATGTGTTGGATCATGTGCTGGTGCCACCCAACAATATGGCACAATACATCGAAGAGAATCCGAACACGAAGATCTTCTCCAAGCTTTTGGATCGCTTCAGCCTTCCAGTCTATGATTCCGAGAATACGACCTTGTATAAGACCTTGCATCCAAGTTTCACAGATTCTATTTTCTCTATAAGCTATTATGCAAGCCTTGGTGGCAATATTTATAATCCAATAACCGGAAATCCCGTTCCAAACAGGCTTCCGTATAATCCTGCATGGAATGCTTATCGGACTCAAAACTTGGAGCCCGACATGGCTGCCATGTTTGTTCCCTCAGACCAGGCCATGAACAACTATTTCAATAGTGGGGTAGGAGCTATTCTTAAAAATCGGTTCGGTTCATGGGACAATGTGCCGGACAACATCATCCTCCCCTTCTTGAAAAGGCACATGAGGACTTCCCTGCTTGAATCCTTGCCTAGCAAGTTTGATAAAATGGTGGATGCCGAAAACTACAGGCTACCTGTCGAAAGCGGGCAAATTACTGATTCTTACACTGCGGTCAACGGCAAGGTGTATGTGACCAATGCAGTTTATCCCCCCGTGGACTACATTTCGGTGTATAGCCCTGTGTTGCTAAGTGCGAATTCGAGGGTGATGGACTGGGCGATAAACATTTCGGAAACCAGTGTGGACGGCACGCCGTTTGCATTCTATAAACTCTACTTGAATTCCTTGGTAAGCAAATACGCCCTGTTTATTCCTACCGACGAATATTTTTCTAAATACATCGATCCTATTTCCTATGCACAGGATACCAGAGGGGTTTTGAAGTATTGGTACAATACAAAAACAAACACGGTGAATGCTACTGTCTATAAATACGACAAGACAAACGATGTTGTGGGTGATTCTATCTCGGTAATTACTGATGGTACCTTCCTGAAAAACAGGCTTTGGAGCATTCTCGACAACCACATTGTGGTGGGAGGGGTGAATGCAACCAGCAAATATTTCCTGACAAAAGGAAATGATATTATCAAGGTGGATGGAGCCGCTGGTAGCTCGATGGTAATCAAAGGAGCCGGAGACATTGACATGAACACTCAATGCAATGTCAACACGGTATTCCAGCAAGACAACGGAACCACCTATTTTATCGACAAGCAAATCCAGCCGTCCCTGAAGTCTGTGTATAAATCCTTAGGCGAACACCCTGAATTTAGTGCGTTCTTCAACTTGCTGCTTGGTGTTCCGGATTCTTATGTGAACCAGATATTTGCATTGCAAGGTTTTGATTACCGGATAAAGTTCTTCAACGCATATCATTACACTATCTATGTGCCCACTAACGATGCCATCCAGGCTGCCATCGACAATGGCACCATCACTCCCTGGGCTACCATCGATGCGATGCCTGCCACTTCCACCCAAGAGGTGGCTGCCAAAAATGCGGCGATAGAAAAAATGGTGAAGTTCCTTAAATACCATTTCCAGGACAATGCCGTGTTCTTTGGACAAACAGTCAACGACCAGTATCAGTCTGCAACTTTGAAGACCACCGATACTCCAACCTATTACAATACTTCCAAGAATAAATATTACAAGTTGGGCATAAACGGCGGTGCGAATTCCTTGGTGATTACGATGGATGGAAAGTTGGGAAATCCCTTGCGCACAGCAAAGGTGTTGTCTGGCAATGGA